>JAFDCW010000276.1 GCA_019312705.1 Deltaproteobacteria bacterium | reverse complement strand
AACGAGGATACCCAGCTCTACTTCCAGCTCGGCCTGAGCTACAAGTTCTGAGCCTCCGTGGACCCCATCTGGGGTTAGCCTCTAGGCGTGCCCTCGCCGACGACCTCGGTTGCGTGCTTGTTCTGGCTGGCCCTCGTCGCCACGCCAACGAGCGTTGGGGCCCAGGAGTCAGCCCACGAGCCGGCCCAGGAAGCACCAACCGAAGGGCTCCTCGTCCTGCGCCCCGAGCGTCAGCTGCGGCGGGTCGCGAATCGGGTTGCCCAGACTCTCCGGCGCCGGACGGGGCAGCTCGTCGAGGTCGGAGACGCTCCGCCCCCGGTCTTGCTGGAGGCGGTTCCTCGCCATCACGTGGGCCTCGGTTGGAAAGACGACGGAGCCCACGTCATCGTCGTCCTCGGCGGTGACGAGGGCCGCAGCTATCTCACCGAGATCGAAGCAGACGAGCCCAATCGAGACGCCACCGTGCGCGCCATCGCCCTCGCCATCGAGGCGCTCCAGGACGCGGCCCAGGACGGCCCCGGGGAAGAGGACTGGAACGCTGAGTCGGGCAGCGGCGGACGGGCGCACTACACGCTCATCCCCATGCCGCGGGTGGAGCCCGTCGGGGCGCTCGCCAAACCGACGATCTATTTTCGGCTGCTCATCGGCTACTCCCCAACCCGCAACCAAGTGCTCATCGGCCCTGGGGCGGGCCTCGGGCTGTGCCTCGGACGGCAGTGCGTGGTCATCGAAGGGGACCTGCCCCTCTTGGCCGATGAGCACGTGGCCAGCGACGGCGCGGTTATCTCCTACCGCCCCGTGAACATCGCCGTGCGGGGCCAGTACCGGCCTGATTTCGGCGATACCATCATCCCCGGCATATCCATCGGGTTGCTCACCCGGATCGGGAATGCGACGGTCCAGGGCACAGAACTCGGCCGGACCGTCTCCAATATCGGACTCCGGGGGAGCCTCGAGGTCGCCTGGCGTTTCATGCCGCGCTTCGAGTGGGTCTTCGAGGGGGGGGTCGATCTCGCCCTCTCTCGGTCCGAGTTCATTCGCTATGGCGAGGTGGTGCTCCTCGAGGATTTGTGGACTCCCTGGTTTGGAACCTCACTGCGTCTCCGACCGTGAGCTATGGTGATTCCGTGGACGACGTTGGAAATGGCGAAGAGGACGAGCGACCCAAAGACGTGGGACGAAATGAAGCCCGGGTCCTACAGTTGAGGGAAGACCCGGAAATTCAAGAGGAATTTGAGCTATTACGACGGGCCGGTGCGGGCCAGGAGAGCGCCGTTCGGTGGCTTTTCCGGACGCATTTGAACCGAGTCCACCGGACGGTTTCGCGAATTCTCGGGGCCGACGACCCGGACGTGGAAGATGTCGTGCAGCAGGTATTTCTCGCCGCCATCAAGGGCGCTCCGCGATTCGACGGCCGGTCCAAGGTCTCGACGTGGATTACGGGCATCGCCACCCGCCGTGCCCTCGACCAGGCCCGGTCCCGGTACCGCCGGAACCGGTGGAAGTCGGTGACCGAGTCGGTGGGCGTCGGCCGCGCCGCCGGCCGCCCCGATACGCAGCACCACGCGATCAAGGAAGCCCGAGCCGCCCTCGAGGAGCTCACGCCGGACCAGTGCTCGGTCTTCGTGCTCTACGCGGTCGAGGGCTACACGTTCAAAGAGATCAAGGAGATGACTGGGGTAGGCATCTCCACGCTTCATGCGCGCCTCAAAGCTGCGCGGAAGCGCCTCGACACGATTGTGTCGGGGACTGTAGGGAGTGAGGGAGTCGGAGGGGATGATGGAGCCGCCGCATAGCGGGAGCGATCGCATCGCCGAGCTACTTGGGCAGGAGCCTGAGCTCGACGAGGTGACCCGCGCCCGAATGGAAAAGAACCTCCTCGCTGCGGTTGCCGCGGGGAAGCACATGGAAATTGCCGACACGCCGTTCGCGGTCGAGACGGCAGAGCAGAATTACGAGGAAGAGGAGGTTTCCTCCGTCCGGCGTTCCTGGGGCGTGATCGGCATCGGGACCGTCGCCGCGGCTGCGGCGGCGGCCGCGCTGGTTTGGGCCGCGGGCGTGGACGACGCGAACGGGCCGGGTGGTCGCGCTGCGGCCACCTTCATCCGCCATGAGGCCGGAGAGACCGTCGGCCGAGGCGCCATCGAAGAAGGGACGATGCTCGAGACCGATAGCGGCGAGCGCGTCGAAGTGCGTGTCGCCGATGCGCGGGTCGATGTGACCCCGGGTTCGACGGTGCGATTCGATCGCGTCGATGGCCGGCGCGTCGAGGTTTATCTCTCCCGGGGATCCGTCGACGTCGAGTTGCATCCCTTGCGAACCGGTGACCAGACCCTGCGCGTCACGACCGACCTCGCTCACGTCGACGTCGTCGGGACGGTGTTCAGCGTGGCCGTCGACGCCGAGGGCGATACTGAGGTGTCGACAGTCGAAGGCACGGTCCGGGTCACCGCTCGGGCCGGCGGTGCGCCGCGCCTGGTCGAGGCCGGGGAAGAGCTGACGATTGCGGCGGACGAGGCTGCGATTCGAGAGGCCGATGAGGCCACCGAACTCGGCGGTTTGGTCCAAGACCCGGCTTCCCTCGGGGCCGCGGCCGGAACCCCGGCCGCCAATGACACGGTTCCCCCGGGGGAGCCCCAGGAACACCGGGATTACGCGGAGGGCGAAGAAGCCCCGGCGCCCGCCGAGGGTTCCGTGTCGGCCGACGCGCCTCCGTCGATCTCCGATCGCCTGGGCCAGGCGGAAGCCGCCCTCGACCGGGGAGATCATCGCGGCGGGCGGCGGATCTTGGAAGCCGTGGCATCTCGCCGCTCTCGGGCCGGCCACCAGGTCCGCGCCCATACCCTCATCGCCGAGTCATTTACGGCACAGCGCGACTTCCCATCGGCCGTTGCGGCTTACCGCAGAGCGGCCGACGTGGGGGGCCAGTCCATGGGCGCCCAGAACGCGCTCTTCGCGATGGGCCGGCTGCTCGAGCGTCAGATGCACGACCCCGAGGCGGCCAAGGCTGCCTACCAGGACTATCTCGTCCTCGCCCCCGCCGGCGCCCACGCTGGGCGCGTCGAGAGGGCCCTGTGCCGTCTCGGCGAAGCGGGACATTGCTCCCCGTGAAGGGCGTGTCGGCGTTGGCCTGCCTCGCCCTCCTCGTAGCTATGGGCAGCGGCTGCACGCGCTCCTTCGTGCTCGAAGAGGATGCCCGGCCCTGGCGGACCGACGCCGCGGCGGACTCGGCGGCGCTCGGGGATGGCGGCGGTGACTCGTCGGTCATCTTGCCGGACGGGAAGTGCGTGGTGCCGTCGTCGGTCGACTTGCTCTTCGTCATCGACAACTCGAACTCGACCTCCGAAGTGCAGGTGGAGCTCGCAAGTCAACTTCCGAATCTCATCGACGCGTTCCTCGATCCTCCTGACGCGGATGGCGACGGTGAGCCGGACTATCCACCGATCGACGACATTCACCTCGGCGTGGTCACCTCGGACATGGGCACCGGTGGTTTTGCCATTCCGACCTGCACCGAGTCGGACTTTGGAGACGACGGGGTCCTGCGCACGGAAGGCAGTACGTCGATTCCCGGTTGTTCGGCGACGGTGCCTTCATTCTTGACCTATCTGGCGCCAGCGGACGCTCGCGAATTTGTCGCCCAATCGCGTTGCGTAATCGTCACCGGAACCGGCGGATGCGGCTTCGAGCAACCCCTCGAAGCGGCGCTCAAGGCGGTCACGCCGAGTAGCGCGTCGATTAGTTTTGCTTCTGGCACGCCGGGTCATGGCGATGGCGTGAACGCGGGCTTCCTGCGGCGAGACTCGATGTTCGCAGTCATCCACGCTACCGACGAGGACGATTGTTCGGCGCGTGACCCGGAGGTCTTCAACCCCACGTCGACCATCGCCGAGGGCGACCTCAACTTGCGTTGCTCCAACAACCCCGAGATGCTGCATCCCGTCGAACGCTACGTCGACGGCTTTCGAAGCTTGCGACCGGACCGGCTGGACCTCTTCACCTTCGTGGTCATCGCCGGGGTTCCCTTGGACCTCGCGCCGGTCGGGGTGACGGACGCCCCGGGGATTGGCCGGATCCTCCGCGACGATCGCATGCAGGAGCGTCTGGACCCCGCCATGCCCCTTCGCCTCCAGCCATCGTGCCGCACCCCTGAGGTAGGCAATGCCTACCCCCCCCGCCGCCTGGTCACCCTGGCCCGGGCGTTTGCCGGTCAGTCGGTCGTTGCGAGCCTCTGCCAAGACGATTGGACCGCTTCCATCGCCACCATCGGCAGCACCATGGGGCGCCGTGCCTGCACGGAATACGGCCCCGACTGAACTGCTTTCCAACGGCTAGGGGTCCGCGGTAGGTTTACGGCTCATGGCGAGTTCAATCTGCAGCGACATAGAGGGCAAGAAGGTCTTTGCGATGCAAGGCCGCGAAGTCGGCGTCGTCGTCGGCCTCGACGTGGACCTGGACGAGTTCAAGGTGCGCTCGTTCGAGCTCAGGCTTCGGCGGGAATCCCTCGAAGACCTGAACATGAAGGTCCCGCTCATGGGCACCCAGACCATGCACCTCGACGTGAAACACATCTCCGCCATCGGAGATACGATCCTGCTGTCGATCTCGATCGATCAGCTTGCGGTCATCGGAAACGAGTCCTAGCCATGAAGCAGAGTCAATGATCGAGGGCAACCTCATCGTCCTCGAGGGCGTCGATGGTGCCGGGACCACGACCCACGCCAAGATCCTCGAGTCTCATTTTCAAACGCGCGGGCTTCCGGTGCGTACGACCCGGGAGCCGAGCGATGGCCCCGTGGGCATGTTGCTCCGCCAGATCCTGACGGGGCGCATCGTCGTCCCGGGCATGCGCGGAGGCCGGCCGCCGTCGTGGACGACGATGGCGCTGCTCTTTGCGGCGGACCGCATGGACCATGGCGAAGCGACGATCTCGCCCAACCTGATGGACGGGGTGACGGTGCTGAGCGACCGCTACGACTACTCTTCGGTGGCGTACCAATCGACCACCGGCGGCGGTACCGAGGATGTGGTGGCTTGGGTTCGCGAGCTGAACCGCCACGCCCGGCGGCCCCACCTCACCCTGGTCCTCGATGTGCCCCCGGAGGTCGCCGCGGAGCGCCGCGACAACCGCGGCTCTGGCGCGGAGATGTACGACGATAGGGAGCTTCAAGAGACCCTGGGGGGGTTCTACGCCAACATCGAGCAGTACTTCCCCGACGACAACATCGCGCACGTGGACGCGAATCGTCCGGTGGAGGCCGTGGCCGAAGAGATTCGGCACCACGTCGCGGTCCTCCGCAACGAGGCCTGAGGGCTCACCGCCCGCGGTGGATCACGCCGAAAATTGTGCCGATAGATCTGCGGCGGCTAAACCAGAGTCATGCGCACCAGCCTTTGGTCCATTTTCATGCTCTTCGTGCTTTTCGGGGTCTTCGTGATCTCGGCCTGCGGCGGCGGAGCCCCTCCTCGTGGGGCTCAGAGCGCCGCCGACCCGCCGCCGGAGCCGGCTGCCCCGGAGCCGCCGCCGCCGCCGCCTTCGACGCAAGGTGAGATCCCCAGGGACGCCCTCGCGGCGGTCCTCGATGCGGGCCTCGGCCGTTTTCTTCAAGGGGTGGAGACCGAACCGGAGCTCGAAGGCGGGCGCTTTGTGGGTTTCCGCATCGTCAGCCTCTACCCCGATGACGAACGCATGCGCGCCGTCGACCTCGCGCCCGGCGATGTCGTGATCTCGGTCAACGGTCTGCCCATCGAGCGCCCCGAGCAGGCGGCGCAGGTGTGGAACTCGCTGCGCGTCGTATCCGAGTTGCTCATCGACTATCGGCGGGACGGCGCTGAGCGGCAGCTGCGTTTTGCCATCGTCGACTGAGCGCGCCCGCACGCGAGTTCAGAGGTCGAGGACTCGAGCGAGGAGCGCGAGGCTCTCGTCGAGGCGGTCGTCGGCCATCGTCCATCCGATGCGGAAGGCCGACGGGTCGGGACCGAAGAATTCCCCCGGGGCCACGAGCAGGCCCTGGTCGGCGTAGGCGCGCTCGACCCGCGTCCGGACGTCGACGGCCCCTGCGACCTCGATCCAGCCGTAGAGCCCGAAGGGCGGAGCGCGCCAGGAGAGGGCGTCGTGGGCGGCGACCCAGCGGTCGACGAACGCCCGGCCGTCGCCCACGATCTGTCGCGTTGCGGTCCAGTGCGACCAATCCGACAAGCCCGATGGCCCCGACGTATCCACCGCCGCGTGCATCGGGAGCATCGCGGCCGGAAGGTCGGGGATGCCGCTCGCGGCGAGGTTCACCCGGACGGATCGGTAGTGGTGCTCCGCCCACTTCAGGTAGGCGAGGTCTTCGAACACCGGGTCAGCCGGCGCCCAGAGACAGGATGCGCACGCCGACCTCGCCGTCGACGTCGACGAGTTCGCCGGATGCGACCGCCCGGCCGTTGGCCCGGAGGGTCACGCGCTCGCCGAGGGCGTTGCCGGTGACGAGGACCTCGCCGGGCGCGAGCCCCGCGATCTCGGCGAGGGGCAGCGTGAAGCGGGCGATCTCCACGGCGACCTCGATCGGCGCATCCCCGGCCCGGTCTGCCGCTACCTCGGCCGTCTGGTCGGCCGTTTGGTGAGCACTCTCTTGGGCATTCTCTTGGGCACCCTCTTGGGCACTCTCTTGGGCACTCTTGGGGTCCATTACTCTTCCCTCCCTCACGGCTGGCTCCTCGCTGACGTCGATGAGCTTCACCCGAAGAGCAGAGTCTTCGAGGGCGCACCGGAGGACCATCCGCCGGGCCCCGGCGATTTGGCCCCGGACGTCTCCGCGGAAGGTGGCGCCGTCGGCTTTCATCCAACCGTCGTCGAGCAGCACCGCATCTCCGACCCGAAGATCTTCGAGTTCGTCTCGGGTGATGGTGCCCCAGGCGGCGTCGAGGCAGACCTCGAGGGGCAGGGCGCCCAGCCGGAAGAGGTCGCGGCGCGGCGCGAGTTGGGCGGCGTCGAGCAGGGGTTCGGGCAGCCATGCCCGGGCGAAGCCCGCCGCCTCTCCGAGCCCCAGGGACGCGGGCAGCGCCGCGATGGGCCTCGCCCCGAGGGCGCCGACGAGGGCCGCGGGGGTGGTGACCACGCCGAGGACGACGAACGGGGCGTTGCTGGCGGCGAGAAGGCGCGCGGCCACGAAGGCGAGCACGCCCCTTTCGGCGTGGCCCATCGGGGTCGTCGGTGGCGCGACGTGCGGAGCGCCCTCGCCCTCGGCGCCTCCCCCGAGGGCTCGGTCGACGCAGCGGGCGGCGAAGTGAGGGTCGACCTCGATGGCCGCGCGTCCCCCGGGGGAGCCGTCGTCCCGAGCGAGGACCACCGCGACGAGGGGGTCCGAGAGCGCCGCCTCGAGACCGCCTTCGGGGGAGACCTCGAGAGCCGAGGGCTCGATGGTGAGATCTGCGCCGAGCAGCCTTCCGGCGACTTCGCGCAGACTGGCGGTGTCGGCGGCGCCGACGGCCCGGGCCGCGCGGCGCAGCCACGGGAGCCGCTGCCGAGAGACGCGCCGGAGGCGGTCGTACGGGTAGGGTGCCGGCTCGCGGGTCGTCCGCATCGGGGACCACTAGAGCACATCTCATAACCCCTGACCGAGGAATTCGGAGCGCGGCCGGTCGAGATTTCAGCGGACGGTGACGTCGACGCCGAGGTGCCTTTCGAGGGCGGCGGAGAGGTCGGCGATCTCCACGGCGCAAGGGCCATCGGGACTGAGGCTGACGGTCAGGTCATCACCGCGGAGTTCGAGTTCGAC
>JAFDCW010000275.1 GCA_019312705.1 Deltaproteobacteria bacterium | reverse complement strand
GAACGGGAACGGGAACGGGAACGGGAACGGGAACGGGAACGGGAACGGGAACGGGAACGGGAACGGGAACGGGAACGGTGCGGCACTACCGGCGCCACTACGGTCGGCCTGTCGGCTCGGCGCGACTGCGTCGCGCTGCCGCCTCGGGCCGCCCTTCGTGGCGCCTTCTTGTTGAGGGCGCCCCCGAGCGTCTCTGCTATCGTTGGCCCATGCGTTCTTTGCTTTTCGCGACTGCTGTCGCGTTTGCCATGACGGCCGTCACGGGCTGCGGCGATGACAGCTCGAATGTGAGCGACGCGGGCGGCGATGCGGCCCCCGACAGCGCCCCACCCCCGCCCTGCACCGACACTTTCACCTTCGAAGCAGGCGACCGGATGGGCCACGTCGACCCCCTCAGCGTCGCCCCGGGCGAAGCGCGGGCGGGACGCCTCGCGGAGGGGGCCTGGCCCGCGGATCCGACTGGGCTCGGCGTCGTGCGTGCCGACGACTTCGTGCTGGCCAACGAACACATCGCGGTAGTGATCGAAGACGTCGGCGCTTCAGACCACCTCGACCCCTGGGGCGGTCGGCCCATCGGCGCCGCGGTCATGGAAGGCGGCGCCCCCGCCAGACCGGCGGACTTCGGCGAGATGGTGGTGCTGCTCGGACGCTTCACCATGGCTACCGAGAGCGTGAGCGTCATCGCCGATGGCTCTGACGGGGGCGCCGCCATCGTGCGCGCGACGGGCCCCCTCGAGGTCCTCCCCTTCCTCGCCCCGCTCGCCGGCGTGCTCCTCTCGGCCGAGTTCGGCGACCTGGTGACCGCCATCGACTGGGTCCTCGAGCCCGGCGCCGAGCACGTCGAACTGCGCCTCTCCCTCGCCTCGACGCGGACCTACGATACCCCGGTCATCATCCCGCTCTTCGCCTTCTTCCAGAGCCCCCGCATGCCCGAGTGGCACCCCGGGGGCGCGGGCTTCGCGACGGGCATCGAGCCTGTGGACTACATCGCCTACGACGACGACGACGCCACGAGCTACGCGCTCTCGAGCCCGAACGGCGCCATCGCCCCGACCCTCGCGCTCGCAAACGCATCGCTCTTTCAGTCCGAGTCGTTCACCGTCGGCGCCTGCGGCGAGATGACCCTCTCCTACGCGCACATGCACGTGGGTGGCCCGGGCATCGACGGCCTCCGGGCGGCGATCGCCCGAACCGAGGGCGCCGCGCTCCGAGAGGTCACCGGCACCGTGTCCTCCGCTGACGGTACGCCTGCACCCGGCGTCCGAGTTCACGCGACCGACGATACTGGGGGCCACGTGACCCGCGCCCTGACCGACGCGGCGGGGGCGTTCACCCTTCACCTCCCGGCCCAAGAGGTCGCCCTCACGCCCTGGCGCCGCGGTCATCCCGTTGCGACGGCCGTGCCCCTCGATGCCGCCGCCGAGACCGTCGCCCTCACCCTCCCGGATGCCGGATGGATTCACGTGGTCGCGACCAATGACGACACCGGCGCCGGGCTGCCCGTCCGCGTTCAGGTCGTGCCCGAGGGCGAACTCCCGACCCCCCCGGAGAATTTCGGAGAGACCCCCATCGTCGCGGGACGCCTGCACGTGGCCTTTCAAACCGATGGCGAGATGACCCTTCCCGCACCGCCGGGACGTCACATCGTCTACGTCTCCCGAGGCTTCGAGTGGGAGCTCGTCAGCGCGGCGGTCGACGTGACCGCCGGCGCGACCACCGAGGTACCGGTGCGGATGGAGCACGTCGTCGACACGCCGGGGGTGCTCTGCGGTGACTTCCACGTTCACACCCAACGCTCTTTCGATACGAGCGACCCGGTGCTCTACAAGATGCGCGGGCTGGCCGGGGACGGCGTGGAGATCGCCGTGCGTTCCGACCACGAATGGATCGGTGATTTCGAGCCGACCATCCGGGCCCTCGGCCTCGAAGGTTGGGCCTACGGCATCTCGTCGCTGGAGTTGACCACCTTCGACTTCGGTCACTTCGGGATCTTCCCCCTCGACCCAGACCCGGCGCTCCGGAACGACGGCGCGATCGAGTGGTCAGGGCGGACCCCGCAAGAAGCCTTCGATGACGCCCATGGTCGGTCGGGCGTGCACGGCTCACCCATCGTCATCGTCAACCACGGCCGAACCTTCGGCGGGCTCATGGGCGAAGGCGCGTACTTCGACCGCGTCGGATACGATCCTCTGACCGGCATGGTCGGCGTGCCGGAGCTGTGGTCGGAGAGCTTCGACGCGATCGAGGTCTTCAACGAGTCCGACTTCGACGCCAACGTCGGCGGCACCGTCGATGATTGGTTCTCGTTCTTGAACGCCGGGCGCCGCATCTTCGCCACCGGCGCGTCGGACAGCCATCAGATCGCCGACCAGCCTCCCGGCTACCCGCGCACCTGCCTCGAGGTCGGCCTCGACGACGCTACGGCGCTCCGGGCCGGCGGCGGCGCCGCGCTCATCCGCGACACGTTGCTCGCCGGCCACGCGGTCATCGACGGCGGCGCCTACATCGATGTCGCGGGCCCCGGCGGCGAAGGCCCCGGCGACACGGTGACCAGCGCCGGAGACCGGACCACGATGAACGTCACCGTGCGCGCGCCGTCCTTCGTCGACCTCGACCGCCTGCGCATCTTCGTCGACGGGGAGTTCACCGAGACCATCGTCCTCGACGAGAGCACCCGGGATGCGATGGACCCGACCATTCGCTTCTCGGAGGACGTTTCCGTCGCGGTGGCGGCAGGGGCGACGGGGTCTTGGGCGATCGTGGTCGCGGATGGGCGCGATTCGACTCTGAGCCCGGTGTACCCGGACCACCGGCCGTTCGGGGTGACGAACCCGGTGTTCTTCGTGCGGTAGGGCCGCGCTCTTGTGAGCTATTCTCCCGCGGTGACTGACGAACCGACCACCGTAGGACGCGGGAAGCGTCCGATTGGTTGGGGTAAGATCGTCCTCCTAGCGTTCGTCTACCCTTTCGCCGCGGTGGTCTTCGCCATGCTCATCCGGATCGGCGGCGTCGAGGCGTTCGAGTCCGAGGGGCCGTCGATGGAGCCGACGTTGCAAAACGGCGACCGCTTCGTCGTGGACAAGACGGCCTACGGCCTCTTTCTGCCCTGGTCGGCCGAGGCCGCCATCAACTGGGGGGAGCCCGAGCGCGGCGACGTCGTCGTGATTCGGTCTCCGTCCGCCGGAATCGACATCGTCAAACGGGTCGTCGGTATCAGCGGCGACGTCATCGCCTTCACCGACAACCACTTGAGCATCAATGGCGAGGTGGTGCCGCAGACGCCGCAAGGTCAATGCATGGAGCTTTCTCCTTCGGTCGTCGGTGACTCCCCGCCTTGTTTCGAAGAGGTGATCGGAGACAGGAGCTATCTGACTTCGTGGGAACAAGCTCCGCTGCCCACTGCGATGGACCCGGTGGAGGTTCCCCCCGACCAGGTGTTCATCCTCGGCGATCACCGGGACCGGTCGAACGACAGCCGCTACTTTGGCCCGGTCCCGGTGACCGCGATCAAAGGGCGCGCCCTCTTCATCTATATGGGCCACCACTTCTTCGGAGCCGTCCGATGAGGCTCATCCCCTACCCGGGCGACCCCCGCATCGACCAGGACGACGCCTCACCCCTCGCCGACCGGGGCACCCGCCTCGGGGCGCGCACCATCGACGTCTTCATCCCCCTCGCGCCCTTCCTTCTCGTCTACGGGGCTGGAGCGGCGACCGGCTCGGTGTTCATCGTACGCGCAGCCTTCGCGGTCCTCGTCCTCGCCTTCCTCGCCTCCCTCATCATCAACCTCGTCTGGCTGCACCGCTACGGCCAGACCATCGGCAAGCGCATGCTCGGTATCCGCATCGTGCGCGGCGACGGAAGCCGGGCAAAGCTCGGGCGTCTGCTCCTGCTGCGGATCATCGGCCCCGGCGCCCTCGAGATGCTCCCGATCCTCGGCAGCATTTTTGGCCTCGTCAATCCGCTGCTCATCTTCTCGGACGCGCGAAAATGCGTGCACGACCACATGGCCGATACCCTGGTCATCGACGTCCGAGGTCAGCCGGAACCGCCGGGCCAGACGAAGCCGACAACGTTCTGAGGGCACGCTGAGGCCGCGTTCGCCGGAGGTCAGTCGATGGGCAACCAGCCGTGCGCCTCGAGGGAGATCAGTCCCGCCGGATCGACGCTCACGCCCTCCCGCACGAGCAGGGCACGCTGCTCCGTCGCGTCATCCCCCTTCGTCGCGATGCGCCCCTTCTTGCGGGAGTGCTTGGCGACGACCCGCTGCCACGGCAGGCGCAAGAGCGCCCCCGACCCCCGCAGGGCGGCGGCGACCAATCGATGGCCACGAGGGATCTCGGCCAACATGGCGACCTGCCCGTAGGTGAGCACGCAGCCCGGCGGGATCTCCCGAATGACCGCGTAGATGCGGTCGTTCCGGTCGGTCTTTCCTTGGTGAGTCGTCATCGATGAAGGCCGCTCGAGGTCCTGCCATAGTTCTTCTTCTACAAGTACAAGACCTCACGGCCCTTCGTTCGGCAGGCGCTCTGAAGCGCCCCTAGGCCTCGACCTGGGGCCCCTTCATCGCCTGCACGCGCTCGAACCACGCGACGAGGCGAGGCCGGGCCTGCACGCTTTCGAAGATCGGGAACGGCTTGATGCAAGTGATCGCGCCGTGCATCGCGGCATCGGCGATGGTGAGCTGGTCTCCGCAGACGAAGTCCTGGTCACCGAGTTCTTGCTCGAAGTGGTCTAGATTGTCGGAGACCCAGCCGTGGGCGTCGGTTCGGCCGTTGCGCTTGAGGATGCGCTTAGCAACGGCGTGCATGATGAAGGGGCCGCCGAGCTTGACCATCATGCCCTGGCCCGTCCCGAAGCGGCTGTGTTCCGCGATGACCTTGGAGGCCTGGGCGGCTTCGCCCCAGGTACCGTAGAGCACCGGCGGTAGGGATTGGATGAAGTGCTCGTCCACCCACTGCTCCATCGCGATGGCCTCGGAGCGGGAGGTTTCGTCCGCCGGCAGAAGACGCCGGGTCCCGGGAAACGCGGCGTCGAGAGCGGAGAGAATCGTCGTCGAGTCCCACAGGACCTCGTCCCCGGCCGCGAGGACCGGCACCTTGGCCGGGGCACCTTCGGGGAGCGCGGGAAGCTCGACCTTGGACCGCGGGCTGACCTCGACCTCTTCGAAGGGCACGCCCTTGAGCTCGAGGCCCGCGCGGACCTTGTTGCAGAAGGGGCAGAGGGCGAATTGGTAGAGCGTCGTGGTGGCCATGAGGGCGTCCTCCTACGGGGTCAGCCGGCCTCACGCAAGCTCACGGAAATGATATTGAAAGTCATTTGCAACTAGTGTAGAGTCTCTACCTATGGGTCAGGTCGTCTATCTCTGTCGCGGCTCGGGCTGCAAAAAGCGCAAAGCTGAGAACAAGAGCCTCCGCCAAAGCGTCGGCGGCTCCCTCGAGATCGAAGAGGTGCGCTGCCAGAAGATCTGCAAAGGTCCGGTCGCCGGCGTCGAGGTCGGCGGGACTTTGCGATGGTTTCGCAAGTTGGACCCGAGGACCGATCTCGTGGACCTGCGTCGGGCAATCGAAGACGGCTGCTTGCCGAAGAAGCTGGCGAAGAAGCAGGTCGAGAAGCGGACCGGCAAACTTCGTTAGACAGACGGGCGGCGCCAGACGAGGCTCACGACGAAATGAGCGAGGCTGTTCCTGGACGCCGCTCCTGGCGCTGCTCCTCCCCCTCGTCAACATTCCGACCGCCGCCAAGGCCACCCTCGGGGGGCTTCTCATGGCGGGCATTCCGGAAGTCTTTACCGTCGCCGCCGTCGCCGTCATGGGCAAGTCGGGGTTCGCATGGGTGAAGGGGAAGGCGTTCGGCTTCCTCAAGCGACACGGCCCGCCCGAAGTCGTCAGCCTGACGCGCTACCGCATCGGCCTCGTCTTCGTGACGCAGGGCCGTCCAACCTGGGAAGCGTTCGACGTGCCGGACTTCCTCTTCTCGGAACTCTGGGAGGGCGGCACGGTGGGCTTCTTCGGCTCCGTGCCGATCTTCTTCGATCAGATGATGGAAGCGTTGCGCCGCTTCGCCGCCGATGGGCTCGTCGATGCGACCGCAGCCGAAGGCTGGCTCGCCGTGATGAGCGATGCGCGGAAGGACTTCATCGAGTGCTACGACGAAGAAACGAGCGAGCGCTCCGCGGCCAAGATTTCTCGGCGGTGGCAGCGAGCTTCGTGACGGTGCATTGCCGCAGACGGGAGCGACGATGCGGAAGGTCCTCTGAACCGCGCGCCTAGAGCAGCGGGAGCGGCTCGCTCTCATCGGCATCGGAGGGAGCGAGGTCACCCTCTCGGTTCCTCCGTTGGAGGTCGTCCATGGCGGCCCTTACTGCAAGCACATCCGCTTTCGGAAAACGCCAGTGCCCTCCCT
>JAFDCW010000274.1 GCA_019312705.1 Deltaproteobacteria bacterium | reverse complement strand
ACCGACGTCGACGACTACCGTGACTGCGACCTGCTCGTCGCTGCCGACGGAATCAACTCGGCCATCCGGACCAAGTACGCCGCCAACTTTGGCCCCGACCTCGACTGGCGGCCGAATCGTTTCACCTGGCTCGGCACCAAGCAGCAGTTCGAAGCCTTCACCTTCTCGTTCCGCGAAAACGACGCGGGACTCTTCATGGTGCACGCCTACCAGTTCGAACCGGGGACGAGCACCTTCATCGTCGAGACCGACGCAGACTCATTCGTGAATTCGGGCCTCGCCGTCGACGACGAAGCGGCGACCATCGCCTATTGCGAGAAGCTCTTCGCCGAAGAGCTCGGCGGCCACGCCTTGATGGCCAACCGGTCCCACTGGATTCAGTTTCGTACCGTCAGAAACCGCACCTGGCATCACGAAAACATGGTGCTCATCGGTGACGCTGCCCACACGGCCCACTACTCCATCGGTTCGGGCACCAAGCTCGCCATGGAGGATGCGATCGCCCTCGCCGGGAGCTTCCGGGACCACGACACGGCGCTTGCCGCCCTGCCGGCGTACGAAGCCGCTCGGCGCCCCAACTCCGACAGCATTCAGCGGGCGGCCCAGTCGAGCCTCGAGTGGTTCGAAAGCACCCGGCGCTACATGGGAATGCCGCCGAAGCGTTTCGTCTTCTCCTTGCTCACTCGCTCGATGCGCATCACCCACGACAACCTAGCGCTCCGGGATCCGGCGTACGTCGAGGACGCGGACCGCTGGCTCAACCGCGACCTCGGCCTCGAAGGGGCCGACGACCTGTCGAAGCCGCCGGTCCCTCCGATGTTCACGCCGTTCACCTTGGCCGGCGTGCAGCTCAAGAACCGCGTCGTCGTTTCGCCGATGTGCCAGTACAGCGCCGACGATGGCGTGCCGAATGAGTGGCACATGGTGCACCTCGGCAGCCGAGCCATCGGCGGCGCCGCCCTGGTCTTCACCGAGATGACCGACGTGAGCGCCGAGGGGCGGATCAGCCCCGGGTGCGCGGGGATCTATACCGACGAACAAGAGGCCGAGTGGACGCGCATCGTCGACTTCGTGCACGACCAATCGACGGCGCTCATCGGCATGCAGCTCGGCCACGCGGGCCGCAAGGGCGCGACGAAGCGCCTCTGGGAGGGGCCCAACGCGCCGCTCTCGGAGGAAGCCTGGCCGCTCATCGCGGCGTCTTCTATCCCTTGGGACCCCGAGAGCGCCGTGCCCGCCGAGATGGATCGGGCCGCCATGGTCCGCGTCCGCGACGAGTACGTCGCCGCCGCGAAACGCGCGCTCCGGGCCGGCTTCGACGTGATCGAAGTTCACATGGCCCACGGCTACTTGCTCTCCGGGTTCATCTCGCCGCTCTCGAATCAGCGCGGCGACGAGTACGGGGGCGCGCTCGAAGGGCGGGCGCGGTTCCCCCTCGAGGTCCTCGACGCCGTGCGCGAGGTCTGGGCCGACAAGCCCCTGGCCGTGCGTATCTCGGCGACCGACTGGGCGCCCGATGGGTTCACCGGGGACGATGCGGTGGCCCTCACGAGGATGCTGAAGGACCACGGTGCGGATCTCGTCGACGTCTCGACGGGGCAGACGTCGACCGAGGCGAAGCCCGCCTACGGACGCCTCTACCAAACCCCCTTCGCCGACCGGATCCGCAATGAGGTCGAAATCGCGACCATGGCGGTCGGCACCGTCAGCACCTACGACGACATCAATACCATCGTCCTCGCGGGCCGGGCGGACCTCGTCGCCCTCGCTCGGGCCCACCTCGCGGACCCCTACTTCACCATGCACGCCGCCCGCGAGCAGGGCTTCGACGGCCACGAGTGGCCCGTGCAATACGAGTCGGCTAAACGATTGCGCTTCCTCGTGAAGTGATGGGCCCCATGACGACCTCGAACAACGCTGTACTGGGCGGTATCTGTTACGTCTTCGACTTCGACGAAGACAAAACGATCGCCATCTTTGGCCTCGCGGACCGCGCCGTCACCGGCGCCGAAGTGAGCGCCTGGCTCGCGAAAGAAGAAGACCCGGCCCACGTCGAATGCCCCGACGCCGTCCTCGCCTCGTTCCTCAACGGCCTGATCATCGACAAGCGGGGCCCCCGGGATGGCCCCCCGCGTCCGCCGGAGTCCGAAGTCAGCAACAACCTCGTCATGACGAAGCTCAAGATCGCGTTGGCGTATTCTGGCGACGACGTGATGGCGGTGCTCGTTTCGGTCGGCCAGCGCATGAGCAAACACGAACTCAGCGCCCTGTACCGAAAGCCCGGCCACAAGCACTTCCGCAAGTGCTCGGGCGAGGTCCTCTTCGGCTTCATCGAAGGCTTGCAGAAGAAGCTCCGGCCAGATCCCACGCCGGCCGGCGCGGCGACCTGAGAACAGCTTCTACTCGAAGCGTGGCCAGTCGGTGTGTACCGCGGTCTCGGGGTCTTCGAGGCGCCGGTAGGTGTGACTGCCGAAGTAGTCGCGCTGGGCTTGGATGACGTTGGCGCTGCCCCGGGCGGTGGTCAGCGTATCGAACCACGACAGGGACGCGGCGAAGCCAGGGACGGGGTACCCCGCCGCCGTCGCCTGGGAGACGACCTTGCGCCAGGCGGGGACTCGGCCGTTTAGATCCGCTACGAAACCGGGGGCGAGGGCGAGCAGGGCGGGCGGCGTGCTTGTGCCGTAGGACTCCCGGATGCGGTCGAGGAAGCGCGCGCGGATGATGCAGCCCGCGGTCCAGATGCGTGAGACCTCCCCGAGGTCGGTGCCGAAGTCGAACTCTTCGCTCGCCGCCGCAAGAAGCTGGAAGCCCTGGGTGTAGCTGGCGATCTTCGAGGCGTAGAGCGCCTTGCCGAGGTCTTCGACGGTCAGGTCTCCGAGGCCGCCCCGGGGGGGCTGGTAGGCCGCTTCGGCCTGGGACCGGAGGTCACGGAACGACGACAGGGCGCGGCCGTCGACGGCCGCGGCGATGGTCGGCACGGGGATGCCGAGCTCGACCGCCGTCAGCACGGTCCACCGGCCGGTGCCCTTCTGCCCGGCCTGGTCGAGGATCGCATGCACGAGGGCGGCGTCGGCCTTCGCGGGGTCCGGCGTACGGAAGATATTCGCGGTGATCTCGACGAGGAAACTCTCGAGCTCTCCTTCGTTCCACTTCGCGAAGATCTCGCCGACCTCGGTCGCGCTCTTGCCGAGCCCCTTGCTTAGCAAGACCGAGGTCTCGGCGATGAGCTGCATGTCGCCGTATTCGATGCCGTTGTGCACCATCTTCACGAAGTGCCCGGCCGAGCCGCGGCCGCAGTAGCCGACGCAGGGGCCAGCGTGGCTCTTGGCGGCGATCGATTCGAGGACGGGTTTCAGCCGGTCCCAGGCCTCGGCATCGCCGCCGGGCATCATGGCGGGCCCGAGCAAGGCGCCCTCGGCGCCGCCGCTCACGCCCATGCCGACAAAGCGCCAAGGCCTCTCTTTGGCCCGAGCGTTCCGCCGGTCGGTGTCGCGGTAGAGGCTGTTGCCACCGTCGACGACGATGTCGTCGGCCTCGAGGAGGGGGTCGAGGCTGTCGAGGACCGCGTCGACGGCGCGCCCGGCGTTCACCAGCAAGATGATGCGGCGCGGGCGTTCGAGACCCGCCACGAGCTCCTCGGTCGTCGCGGCGATGTCGAGCTTCGCCTCCGGGTGTTGGGCCGCCATGGCGCGGGCGCCTTCGACGTCGAGGTCGAAGCCGCTGACGGCCAGGCCGCGGCTCGCGAAGTTACGCGCCAGGCTGCTGCCCATGACGCCGAGGCCGATGACGGCGACGTCGTTCAGTCGTTCGCGCTTCATGTCGTGCTCCCTGATGCGAGGTCGAGATCGGTAAAGACGGTCAGGCCGGGGAGGCCCGTGGCGGGTAGGGTGGGGTCGCCGGTGATGAGGGCGACCAGGGCGTCGCGTTTGGATTCTCCCGTGGCGACGAGGATGGACGAACGCGCGGTCGCGAGCATGGAGAGCGTCAGGCTCATTCGCCGAGGCGGCGGCTTGGGGCTGTTGGAGATGTGCATGACGACGTCGCCAGCCCATGGTCGGTTCGGAAAGAGCGAGGCGATGTGTCCGTCGGGGCCCATGCCGAGCAGGCTCACGTCGAGGGCGCCGCCCCAGGCCTCGAACCCGGCGCGGACCCGGGCGACGGCGGCGTGTTCGGTTTCTCCATCGAGCCACAGCGGGAGCTCGCCGCCGGCACGCTTCTCGGTGCAGCGATGCGTCTGACCCCGGTTGCTCAGGGCGTCGCCGACGGGCACGCACCGTTCGTCCACCCAGGTCAGCCGCACCCGTTCGAGGGCCTCGCCAAGGTCTTCTGCGGCCCGGGGCCAGGCCTCGAGGGCTGACCCGCCGGGGACTGCGACGGTCACGTATTGTCGGTCGGGGAGGGTGCCGCGGATGGCCGAGGCCAAGGCAGCGGCGGCCTCGCCCACCGGATCGTCGCTCGTTCGTACCATCACATCCATGGGCGGGATGCTACGCCGATCCCAAACGGGGCGCGATGTGCGATCGTCCCGCCATGAGCAAGCTCCCCCCCGAACCGAGCCTCTTCATCATCTTCGGCGGCACCGGCGACCTGGCCCGGCGAAAGCTGCTACCGGCCCTCGCGCTCCTGGCCCACGAGGACCAGCTCGGCGACTGCCACGTGGTCGGCGTCACCCGGGAAACCCACTACGACGACGAGTCCTACCGGGAGTTCGTCAGTGAGGCCCTCGCCGCGGCGGGGCTCACCGAGGAGCAACGGGGGGCCCTGTGTCGCTCGCGGCTGCACTTCCAGACGATCGGTGAGGGCGCCAAGGCGGACTTCGAGGCCCTCGGGGCGAGGTTCCGGGCCCTCGAAGAGCGTCACGGCCTGGCGCAGAACCGAACCATCTACCTTTCGCTGCCCCCGAAGGCGTTCCAGAGCACGATGGAAGGGCTGGCCAACGTGGGCCTCGACGAGAGCGAGGGTTGGACCCGACTGGTCGTCGAAAAGCCCTTCGGTCGCGACTTGGCCACCGCCCAGGCGCTCAACGCGATCACCCACCGCTGCTTCCGGGAAGACCAGGTCTATCGAATCGATCATTACCTGGGCAAGGAGACCGTTCAGAACCTCCTCGTCTTCCGCTTCGCCAATACGATCTTCGAGTCCATGTGGAATCGCGAGCGTGTCGAGTCCGTGATGATCACTGTGTCCGAGAGCCTCGGCCTCGGCACCCGAGCGGGCTATTACGACGGCATCGGCGCGCTCCGGGATATGGTCCAGAACCACCTGACCCAGCTCTTGACCTTGGTCGCGATGGAGCCGCCCAGCAGCTTCGACGCCGAGGCCATTCGCTACGAGAAGATCAAAGTGCTCAAGTCGATGGCGCCGATCGACCCGAGCAAAGTCGTTCGTGGCCAATACGACCACGGCACCGTCGACGGCGAGAAGGTGCCGGGGTACCTCGAAGAGGAGGGCATACCGATGACCTCCTCGACCGAGACCTTCGTCGCGATGCAGCTCGAGATCGACAACTGGCGATGGAAGGGCGTGCCGTTCTATCTGCGGAGCGGAAAGCGCCTCGCGGCCAAGAGCTCGCAGATTGCCGTTCGCTTCCGGGACGTACCGGTCAGCCTCTTTCGCAGCATGGGCGCCAAGCTCGATACGACCGACGTGCTCAACATCACCTTGCAGCCCGACGAGGGTTTCTCGATGCACCTCGACGTGAAGGCCCCCGGAGACCCCTTCCGGACCAAGCAGATCCCCCTCGAGTTTCGTTACGCCGACCGCTTCGAGCAGATCCCCCCGGCCTACCAGACGCTCCTGCTCAACGTCCTCCACGGCGACCAGACGCTCTTCGTGCATGCGGACGAGGTCGAGCGCAGCTGGCACCTCTATACGCCCCTGCTCGAAAATCCGCCCATCATCCATCGCTACCGGGCCGGGTCCTGGGGGCCGAAGGAGGCTGGCCATCTGGGCATCCCGGAGACCGACCTCTGGCAAGTGGACGGACAGTAGACGGGACCTCCAATGACGACGCCGGCGAAGGCTTACCAGGGCACTCGGGAGAGCGCCTCGACCAGTGTCCTGGTCCTCGCGGACCGGGTCGTGGACCCGCGCCGGGCGAGCCTTGGTTTTGCGGCGGTGCTGCTCGTCTTCGCGGCTTCGGCGCAGCCCCTGGTGCACGTTGTTTACGAGACCCTCGACGTGGTCCCTCGGGTCGTGCCGGTGCTGCGCCAGCATCAGGACCCCGCGCCCGCCCCGGCGACGACGGGGGCCTCCCCGAGGCCGCTGGTCGTCCTCCTCCTCGACGGCCTCCGGCTGGACGAGGCGGAGCACTCTTCCGCGCTCTCGGCGCTCCGCGACCGGGGGGTCTCGGCGGTGGTCGAGCTCGAGGACCTTCCGACGTTGTCGCAGCCCTACTACCACGCGCTATT
>JAFDCW010001057.1 GCA_019312705.1 Deltaproteobacteria bacterium | reverse complement strand
TTTGGTTCCTCGCGCCGCTCTTGCTGCTGATGGTGCTGGAGGAAAAGAGCCTCATCACGGATCACCTCGAGGTCCTGGTCGTGATGCTCGTCGCCCTCGTCTTCATCTTCATCGAGCGCCTCGGCCGGGACCTCAAGAACCCCTTCGAGAACGAGCCGAACGACACGCCGATGAGTGCGCTCTGTCGCACCATCGAGATCGACCTGCGTCAGCACCTCGGCGAGACGAAACTGCCCGAGCCGCTCACTCCCGTCAACGGCGTATTGATGTAGCGGCGACCCGGTGTCAGGCCCCCGGAGCCTCAGAGCGCTTCGATCAGGAACGAGACCGAGTATCCCGGGTCGCACACCGCGTCCAAGCTGGACGAATAGCTGCCGTCGCAGATTATCTGCCGCAGCTCGGTGCCCCCCGCGCCGGGGCCCTCGAAGGACAGGAAGTCGCAGACCGAGTCGTTGGTGTGACCGTCGCAGCCCCAGGAGCCGCCGACGTCTTCGTCGATGAAGGCAAACTCGAGGCTGCTGTCGCGCTCGAGCATCACGTCGATATCCTCGAGCCACCTCGGCTCGAGGGTGTCGTCGGAGCAGGCATAGCGGTGCCCGGATCCGTCTACGCTGATCGCTACGGTGGGATCGGGGAGACCGCTGAAGATGTCCCAGGAGCCGCCCTCGTCGTTGGCCGGGGGGAACTCACCGTCGAGGAGCGTGATGCGGTAGGTGCGGCCCCAGGGATTCTCGCAGCGGCCGAAGTTGCAGACCTCGTCGGCCCCGCAATCACCACAGGCCGAACAACTCGGGGGTTCACAGGCCGTGCCCGCGGCGTTGCAAACGTCGGTGCCGGTGCACCCGGCACCGCATTCGCCGCCGCACCCGTTCGGACCACAAATCCGCGTGCCGCAATCCGGAACGCAAACGCAACTTCCGGCCTGGCAAGCCTCGCCGTCGATGCACTCGTCGCAGGCGTTGCCCCCGGTGCCGCAGGCCGCGGCGCTATCCCCGGTCTCGCAGCCGGTGTCCGAACAACAGCCCGTGCAACTCTCTTCACACGCCACGGGTCGGCAAACCTGGGCCGTACATTCGTCGCCGGTGTCGCAGGCGGCGCAGGAGTCGCCCATCATCCCGCAGGCCGCGCTGGTCGTCCCGGGCATGCACGCGGTGCCGTCGCAACACCCCGAGGGGCATCCGCGGGGGTCGGGGCACGCAGCCGATCCGTCCGGCACAGAGCTGTCCGTCACGCTTACGTCCGGCCGGCTGCTGTCCCGCGTTCCACCGTCCGTCGAGCTACAGAGGCAAGCCCCGAAGCCGCGGCCCACGCCGTCGCAGGTTTGCTCACCGTCGGTTCCGTCGGTGCAGACACAGGGCCGCGTAGCCCCGGGGGTGCACCCCGTCGGGACAGGTTCGTCGGCGGTGCAGGCACCCAAGAGAAAGAGAATCGCAATCGAGATGAGTCGCACGGGTCCTCCGAGAAATTCCGTCAGAACAACGTAGCACGTCGTCACTCGCCGGCGGCCATCGCGCAGCGGCGCCGACCGGGGGTCAGTAGATCACGATCTCCTGACCTTCGGGGGGCACCACGATGTAGACCTGCCGCTCGTCGAGGTCGGTCACGCCATTGCCCACTACGAAGATCTTCGCCCGGAAGATCTCGGCGGTTTCCTGGCCCATACGGATCGTATTTTCGAATTCGATGTCGAACTCGACCTCGGCGCCGGGGACCACCTGATAGAAGGTCGTCGTATCCTTCGATGTGTAGCAGGTCGGGCATGCAGCCCCATCCCGGTACGCCTCGAGGGGGATGATCGCGTTCAGGAAGAGCGTCGCGTCGATGTCGTCGGGGTTACCGGGCACATTCTCGGCGCGGGTATTCACGTCCATGGGCGTGCTCGAGGCCAAGGTCTGGATGCTGTCGATGATCGACGTCGACACGGTGCCGCTCGCGGCGACGGAGACCAGCGGCGCGCCGGTGGCATCGACGGAACCCGTCCGCCGGGCCATCTCGTCCTGGGCGACACGGTCGAGGCCGAGAGCCCCGCAGCCGCCACCGGG
>JAFDCW010000273.1 GCA_019312705.1 Deltaproteobacteria bacterium | reverse complement strand
CCACCGCTCTGCTGGTAGCTGCCGGTTTCGGGCCGGTCCACCTGGGACTTGGCGAAGGAGGGAAGGCTTTGCTCACCGCCGGGGCGGGCGTGGGCTTCGACCTCGCCAGTGACGTCGATGTCGATTGACGGAATATCCGGGTCCGCGGGCTGACTCAGGGTGCGCTGCTGGGCGATGGCCGCGTGACCGTCGGGGCGGGTCGCCTTCCTTTCGAGCCGAAAATCCGCCGGCCCGTCAGCACCCGGAGGAGGCGGGGCGGTCCGCGGAACGCCGAGCTTGTCGAGGAGGTCGGAACCGAGCCCCGTGTCCGGATCGGGCGAGACGACATGCGACACTTCGGGTTCGGGTTCGGGTTCCGGTTCGGGTTCCGGTTCGGATTGCCCGTCGGAGGTAGGTTCCGGCGACGCGCTCACGGGACGATACCCCGACCGGTCTTGGTCGGGCAGAGCCCCTGCCGCCTCAGCGGCGACCCGATTCGCGGCGGACTTCAACCCGCTCTGCTCCTGGGGGTCCGCGGCTGCGTAGCCGCGGCGCTTGATGCGCACGAGCAACGCGAGGAACGCATCGGCCACCCGAGGCAGCAAGCCCATCAGCTCGGGCAGGTCACTCAGCTCGAAGGCCTCACCATCCCGGTCCCCGTAGAGCATCAATACGAGGCGCTTGCGAATCGCCACGGTAGCAACGACCGAAGGCGAGGTCGCCGGCCGCGAGAGGTCGCGGGCAACGATGAGATCGAGCTCGGTATGGGAGAGCGTGCCGACGACCGGGGCCAGGCTCGTTCGAGCGGTCGCGAAGAGACCCGGGACGTCGAGGGGAACGGCGATCTGCAGGAGTTCTTCGGTGGTGGTGCCTTCTCCGTGGGCCTCGCGGCCTTCGGCGATGTCGTCATGAACGACGAAGAGCGCCGTGTAGTCGAAGAACTGGCGGGCGAAGACGAAGAATATCTCGAGGATCTCGTCCCGGCCCGCGGCTTCCTCGAGCAGCTCGACCGCCGCCTTCGCCGTGAGCGGCCCACGGAGTTTTCGAGCGAGAGCCGAGCGCCGCCCCGGGGGAGCACTCGAGAGGCGGGCTACCGCAGCCACCCGAGATGACGGCGGAGACTGCGCCGGAGAGGCTGCCGGGGTCCCGATCGGGCCTTCGAGCTCAGCGAGCGCCCCAGGGGGCGGAGGCTCGGTCTGGCGGTCGGAGTCGAAAGGCTCGATCTCCGGGTCGGTGGCAGGCACGTCGACCTCGGGAGCCGGGGTCTGGGTATCGGCGGGCGTTGGGGCTGGAGCAACCTCTGGACCGTCGTCGTCGTCCCAGTCGATGACCGCGGCCTGTTTCTTCGGCAGGTCCTCAGCGGCGTCGTCGACCTTGAGCGCCTCCAGCGGCGCGACGTAGGGCACCCGTCCGGCGTCGCGCTGGAGCAGTTTATCCGCGAGGCGACGCATACGAGGTAGGGCGTCGATGCCGTAATGCAGGCTCAGCGCCGCAGCGAGGCGTACCTCACAGACGATCCGGTAGACCACGTCGAAACTGAGGAGAGACCCGAGCTGTTCTTCGTCCTCGATCGACAGGGGCGCGGTGACCGCCACGACGAGGGTCCGGTCTTCGACCGAGAGGGGGACGAGGCGATACTTGGCCGCCACGTCCCGGGGCACCGCCCGCAACGTGTCCTGCAGCACACTCATGACTTCGTCGCGGGTCGCCGGTAGGAGGCCACAGAGAGCCGCCAGGTAGGCGTTCAGGACGTTTTCTTCGATGGCCCCCATGCCGAGGAGCACACTCTCGAGCTCCCCACCGGAGATGACCTGGCGCTGGATCGCTTCCTCGATCTTGCGAACCGAGACTGTCTGGTCGCGGACGAGAAGCGAAGTGAGCGCAGACATGCGAAGGCGGTCCGTTTCGAGGGGCCGGTGTTGGTCACCCTCTCCGACTCCCCGGGTCAATGGGAGGGCGCCGGAATCCTACTACGAGCACCGTAAGCCTGGGGTGAAAAGGGCAAGGAGTTCTGCCGGAGCGCAGGGAAATCGGAAAAATGGGGCGATCGGCTCGGAATCGCCCCCCTCTCCATAACGCCCGATGCATCGGTCCATGGGCTCGCGGTTGATGACGGCATCGACGAGGGCCGGGGGCGGCGAGGCAAAAAGGAGCAAAGACCGGGGTGCCCTCGACCGGTCGTACGCCTTCTCCTAGCGGGTCACGGAGATCGTATAGGCGGTGTCGCCGCAGACCGTCGCGGGCGCCACCCGGGTGACGCCGATGGTCACCGTGGCCGGCCAGGTGCTGTTGTTGACGATCCACTGGTTGGGACCGGCGGCGGGCGCATTGCTGTCGGTGAAGCGCCAGTCGACGACGCTACCCGCGGCCCCGCCCTCCGCGCTGCACGGGACGTTGCCGCTGCAGTTGTACCGCACCTGGAAGCGGAAGTTGCCCGCCCCGGCGCCGGTCAGCTGGGCCCGGGGGGTGCCGCCTCCCGGGCGCGTCGCGTTGGGGAAGCTCACGCGAATCCAGTCGGTCTGGCCGGGCATCAACGTGCCGTTGTGGGTGGCGCTGCCGCCGGGATTGACGTTGCCGAGGTTGATGCCGGCGCCGCACGAGTTCGGCTCGCCGCCGCTATCCTGGCACTCGCAGCCGTTCGCGATCACCGAGTCGACGTCGTAGTAGGACGCGCTGCAGACATTGATCTCGCACGTGCCACCCTGGCACCACATCTGGCTCACGTTGGCACCGAAAGGACAGGAGGGCTCGATGGTACCGTTGGGTTTGCCGACGTCTCCCGGGCAGGGCGCGGAACTACCCGTGCAGTTTTCGATGAGGTCGCAGGCGTTGACCGCCGCACGACACACCGTCGACGAAGCCTGGAAGGCGTTGGCCGGACAGCCCACGGCCGCTCCGGTGCACGTCTCTTGAACGTCGCAGACGCCCGCCGAGCCGCGGCAAACGAAGCTCGAGGGCCGAAGCACATCGCCCGGACACGCGGTACCGGACCCGGTGCAGGTCTCCTGCACGTCACAGACACCCCCCGAGGCGCGACAGACGAAGCTCCCGGGCCGGAACGAGTTCCCGGGGCAGAGCGCCGTCCCGCCCGTGCAATTCTCGGTCACGTCGCAGATGTCGACCGACGGCCGGCAAACCGTCGAGCTGGCGCGGAAGGAGTTGACCGGGCAGAGGGGGCCCCCCCCGGAACACTGCTCGTCGAGGTCGCAGACCCCAGCCGAGGCCCGGCAGACGGTGCCTCCGGCGATGAACGAGTCGCCCGGGCACGCGGGGACAGTCCCGTTGCACTGCTCGGCGACGTCGCAGCCCCCGGCGACAGGCCGACAGACCGTCCCCCCAGCAGCGAGGGTGTCCCCGGGGCAAGCGATTCCCGAGCCGGTGCAGAGTTCATCCGGGTCACAGGCGCCTACCGACGGCCGACACACGGCGGAGGCAGGGCGGAAGCCGTCTCCGGGACAAGCGGCGGCGCTTCCGGTGCAGTCCTCGGCGACGTCGCAGATGTCCGCCGACGCGCGGCACTGCGTGCCCCCGGCAACGAAGGTATCCACGGGGCACAGGGGCCCGGCTCCGGTGCAATCCTCGGAAGTATCGCAGACGCCCGCCGTGGCGCGGCACTCGGTCCCGCCCCCGACGAATAAATCCACCGGACAGCCCGGGACAGCGCCGTCGCACTGCTCGGTGACGTCACACCCTCCCGCGAGGGGACGGCAGACGGTCCCCGCCATGGCGAGGCTGTCGGCGGGGCAAGCGATCCCAGAACCGGTGCACAATTCGTCCGGATCGCATCCACCGACCGACGCGCGGCAGATGGTGCTCGCGGGGCGGAAACCGTCTCCGGGACAGGCGGCGTCGGCGCCGGTGCAACTCTCGGCGGCGTCGCAGATATCCGCTGACGCGCGACACTCGGTCGTCGGCGGCACGAAAACATCCAGGGGGCAGAGGGGGCCCGCCCCGGTGCACTGATCGGCGACATCGCAGACCCCCGCCGACGCACGGCACTCGGTCGCGGCCGCGACGAAGTTGTCCGCGGGGCAGGTGGCCACGCCTCCGGTGCACTGCTCTTCGACGTCGCAGGGCCCGACAACAGGGCGACAGGTCGTCCCGACCGGCTGGAGCACATCCGTCGGACAGGTGGCGCTGAAGCCGGTGCAGGCCTCGGGGGCATCGCATCCGGCCGACGGCGCACGGCACTCCGTGCCCGCCGGGAAGAATGTATTGAGGGGGCAAACGAGGCTGGCCCCGTCGCAGACCTCCGCTGGATCGCACACTCCAATGGACGGTTGGCACTCCGTGCCCACCGGCGCCGGCCCACCCGAGACGCACACCGCGGCCCCAGAACCGCAATCGATTACACCGAGTTCACAGATACCGCCAAACGCGCAGGGTGTGCCGGCGAAACAACCGACGACGCACACGCCGACGCTGCTGCAGCTGCCGCCGGTGCAAGGAGCTCCGCTTGGAGACGGACCGTCGGCGGGGCAGAGGGCGTCGGCGCCGGAGCACGCTTCGGCGGCGTCGCACTCTCCCCCGGAAGCGCGGCATTCGGTCCCGCCAGTGACGAAGCCGTCGCCGGGGCAGGCCCCGGTGGTCCCATCGCAAAGCTCGGCCGTGTCACAGAGACCGGCCGAGGCGCGGCACTCGGTGCCTCCAGGAGAGACCGCGTCCGCGGGGCACGTGGGGGCTGCCCCGTCGCAGACCTCCTGCGTATCGCAGATGCCAACGGACGGCCTGCAGACCGTGCCCGCCGGCCGTGCCCCGACGGCAGCGCAGACCGCGCTCCCGGACGTGCAGTCGATCTGCCCCTCTTCGCAAGGGTTCCCCGTATCGCAGGCGACGCCCGCCGTGCAGCCCACGATGCAGAGGCCGAGGCCCGAGCACGTGCCCCCGGGGCAGGTCGTTCCCGCCATCGCGAAATCGTCCGGGGGACACGCGATGCTCACCCCGTCGCACTGCTCTCGGGTATCGCAGACGTCGCGGGCGGCCCGACAACTCGTCCCCGCGGCGGTGACCCCGGCCGGCACGCAGACGGGGCTCGGGCCGCTGCAATCTAAGGCACCCTGTTCGCAGCCGTTGCCTGTACTGCAGGGCGCGCCGGTGACGCAGGTCGTGATGCAGATGCCGAGGCCGGAACATGTACCGCCGCCAGCGCAGGCGGTACCCGTGGGAACGAAGTCGTCGGGCGGGCACGTCGCGAGGCCGCCGTCGCACTGCTCCTCGAAATCGCAATCGGAGGTCGGCGGGCGGCAGGTTCCGCCGGTGGGAACCAAGGCGTCGCCGGGGCAGGTCGGGCTCGCCCCGTCGCACGTCTCGGCCGCATCGCAGGGGCCGAGGGAGGGCCGGCAGACCGTGCCGGCGGTCGCCGTAGCGCCCCCGGTGCACACCGGCGACCCGGTCGCGCAATCGATCGAACCCTGGTCGCAGGTCCCGGGGACCACGCAGGTCTCCCCGGGCACGCAGACCGTGCATCCGCCGGCGCCGTCGCAGGCGAGGCCGACGCCGCAAGTCGTGCCCGTGGGCAAATCGGCCGTCGCGTTGCACATGCCGCTACCGCCGCCGGCGCAGTTGTTCGTGCCGCTGGTGCAAGGATTGCCCGTATCGCAGGTCGCCCCGTCGATGCATTCGGAGCAACCGTCGGCCCCGCAGAGCCCGGCGACGCCGCAGGGGGTGCCTACGGGCAGGTCCTCGACGGAGACGCAGACCGGCATACCGGCTCCACAGTCGATCCCGCCGCGGGCGCAGGGGTCACCGGTGTCACAGGTTTGTCCGTCGACGCAAACGTCGCAGCCCCCAACACCGCAGGCGAGGCCCGGTCCGCAACCGGTCCCCGGGGGAAGGTCCGTCGAGCCCATGCAAACGTCCGCGCCAGTCGAGCAGTCGGTGAGGCCGGAACTGCACGGGTCACCGGTGTCGCACGTCGTGCCCGGCAAGCACTCGGTGCACCTGCCTCCGTTGCACGTCCCGACGGTGCCGCAGGGACTGCCCGAAGGCGCGTCCGCGAACGACACACAAACGGGCATGCCCGAACCGCAATCGATATCGCCCTGGGCGCACGGGTTGCCGGTGTCGCAGGCGGCACCGGCAACGCAGACGGAGCACGAACCGACGTCGTCGCACGCAAGACCCACATCGCAGGGCGCCCCCGGCGGCAGATCTGCACCGGCTACGCACAACGGCGCGGGGCCCGAGCAGTCCCAGACGCCGGCCTGGCAGGGGTTAGCCGGAGTGCACACCGCGCCGGCGACACACACCATCGCATCGCCCCCGGAATCACCGGGGTCACCCGAGTCGACGACGCCAGGGTCGAGGCAGAAGATTCCACCGCCGCCATCAGGCGGACATTGCTCGGTCGGGCAGCCGGTGAGCGCGAAGGACATGGCGACGACAAACGCTGTCGCTACCCCTCTCGTCACGCCACTGCCCGAATACACCAAGCTTGTCCTC
>JAFDCW010001056.1 GCA_019312705.1 Deltaproteobacteria bacterium | reverse complement strand
GACTGCGGTGCACTCCGTCGTGGGCACAGCCCCGGGCCGGGGCGTCGAGCATTTGGGCGTCCCCGGTGGCCTCCGTTACGGCTCCGGTCCGAGTCAGGAGCGCAGCGCATGCTGCGAGGCCTTCGGCGCTCTCGCCGGCTTCGGCCAACGGCAAGACGAACATCATCGGCTCCCCCTCGAGGGGCGGGAACGGCCCACCGCCGGGAGTGAGGGCGAGGGTGCCGAGGGTTCCGCGGTCCATCTCCAAGCCCTCGACCTCGCCGAGACCGAGGCCGATGGCTCGGTCCGGGGACAGGCGGCGCGTCTCGTCCCAGCTCAGCGTCTCGAGGCTGCGCAGTACGAGCTCCTCGGTCGCTCCGTCGCCGCCGTCGCGGTACGTGGCGAGGACCGCCAGGGTTCGGTCGCCTCGGCGCGTGATCAGCCATGCTCGGGCGACGGCGCCCCCTGGACCGGGTAGCGCGTCACGGCCGAGGGTCGCCGGTTGGCCCTGGATCGTGACCTCCCGGCGGCGAGCACCTGTGCCCTCGGTGAAGAGACTCTGCCGAAAGGCCTCGTGCACCGGCTCCGGGCCGATGGCGAGGGCGACCATGATCGTCAACCCGAGGTCATCGACGCCCACTCCGGGGCCAATTGGGAGAAGGGTCGCGCCCACCGGTGCTTCGACGCTCACCCCGGTGCCGGGGACCGCGACCCGTGGGCCGAGAGGCGTCGGGCGTTCTTCGACTCCGGCGCTCGAGGCGCGTCCGTCCCCGGAGGCTCCTCCGCATGCGACGACCACGGGCAGGAGGAGAAGCAAGGGTAGTAAGGGCAGGAAGGCGAGGAACGGCACGAGGGCCGCCCCGCGAAGCACGGGAACCGGCGTCATGGGCGGGGGGAAGAGGGGCATGGGGGGGCGTTCAGTGAGCGTCACTCGGCCGGTCGCATCGTGGGCGCTTCGCTCAGGCGGGCGGCGCACCGACCCTCGTGGCAGAGACATGCCCCGCCGCAATCGAGGGTTCCGTAGCGGCATTCCATAGTGCACATCGAGTCGCTGCAGTCCGGAGCGCTAGTGCGGCCGACGCACGCCGCGGCGTGGCAGCAGCCCGCGGGTACGCAGTCGGCGTCGGTCTCGCAGGTGTCCTCCGAGACCACGAGGTCGGGCTCGTCCTCCGGGTCGGGAGCGTTTGGCTCTTCGAGGACCTCGCTGGTGGGCGTCTCGAGGGGTTCTTCAACGGTGATGGGTTGCCCCGGGTCGGTCGTGCGCGAGCCGCCGCAGGCGCTCAGCGTGAGCGTGAGCATGAGCAGGGCGAAGGGGAGGGTGGAGCGGGCGAAGAGGGGCATGGGGACTTCAATAAGTGGTTATGCGGGGGTGCGCAATGGTGGGAGTGCCACCGCTCCCGCTCCCGCTCCCGCTCCCGCTCCCGCTCCCCAGTCCGTTCCCGTTCCCGTTCCCGTTCCCGTTCCCGTTCCCGTTCCCGCTCCCGTTCCCGAGACCGTGTCCGTTCCCGTTTCCGTTCCCGTTCCCGTTCCCGTTCCCGTCCCCGCTCCCGTTCCCGTTCCCGTTCCCGTTTCCGAGACCGTGTCCGTGTCCGTGTCCGTGTCCGTGTCCGTGTCCGTGTCCGTGTCCGTGTCCGTGTGACGGCTCTTCTTCGCTTCGCTCCGAACTCGCCGGCGATGGGCGCGTAGGGCGTGATTGCTCCTTCGCTCGGGGCGCCTGGATGATGCCACCGTGCTCGGCCGCGTAAAGGCTCGGTCCCCCGAAGCGGGGGACGCGCCCGGCTGCGCCGGCTGACGGCCTTGACTCGGCCAGCGCACGGCGGCGCGGGGGCGGCTTCACGAGCGAAGGAGCTCTTCCATGCAGAATTTTCAGTGCTACCAAATTGCGTTGAGTGCGGTCCGGTTGGTGCGGCCGTTGATTGGGCGTATCGAAGTTCATGACCGGGATCTGGGCCGGCAGCTCAGGCGATGTCTGAGTAGCGTTCCATTGAACATCGCCGAGGTTGCGCCAGGCAAAGCTTGGGAGGAGGAAGTGATGATGTAGCCATTACGAAAGCCCTCGAAGGGA
>JAFDCW010000272.1 GCA_019312705.1 Deltaproteobacteria bacterium | reverse complement strand
AGCAAGTCATTCAGGCGCCGGGCGACCTTCAGCACCACGGAGGCCTCGGCCTCCTCTTCGGCGAGTACCTTCTGGTAAAGCGCAATCGCCTCTTCGACCTGACCGAGGCGCGTGCGCCGGACGTCCGCAGCCTCGCAGTAGAGGGTGACCCTCGGTTCGGAGGATTCGCTCGCGGCGGCGGCGGTGGTCAGCGCGTCCGCAAAGCGCTCGTGCGCATCGAGGGTGTCGGCCCAACCACGGAGCGCATCGAGGGCGTCCTTCGCTGAGGCGTCGAGGGCGAGGAGCTTCTCGAAGTGGCCAAAGGCAGGCTCGAGGCTCCCGGCGCTCGCCAAGCGTTCGGCCGCCTCGCGGTGAAGGGCAATGCGCTCGTCGGTCCCGGCGAGTTCGAGGGCAGCTCCGAGGATGCGAACCACGTCATCGGTGCGCCCGGCCGCTTCGTACTGGCCCTTGAGCAAATCGAGGGCGTCGCTACGCACCTCGTCGTCGGCGCCTTCGCTTTCGCCGATGCGCTCGAGGAGAGCGATGGCTGCGTCACCGCCGCCGCCGGCGTCGAGGAGCTTCTTCGTTTCGGCGAGGGCATCGGCGGGCTGGTTGAGTTGGTCGAGGTAGGTGCGTGCGATGCGCTCGTGGGCCGCGTGCACGTCGTCGTCATCGAGGTCGCCGATGCGCCCGTTCCAGAACGCGATGAGGTCGGCCCACTGCTCTTCCTTCTCGAGGAGGCGCTCGAGGGAGGAAGCGAGACCCTTGTCCTTCGGCTTGAGGGGAAGCAGCTGCTGCATGTAGCCGATCGCCCGGACGGCGTTCCCGGCAAAGTCCTTCGCGACGTTGGCGGCCTCGTCGAGGAGAGCAGCGCGCCGACCGTCGTCCGAAGCCCCCGCCAGAGCGGTGTCGTAGAGGGCGAGAAGATCATCGAAGCGACCGGCCGCCGTGTGCACGACGGTGAGGCGCTGGAAAGCCCAGTCCGCGGAGGGATCCTTCGCCAGGACATGGCCGAGGATTTCGACGAGCAGAGGGGAGTCTTCTCCGAACCACTCTTCCAGAAAGTTCAGCGCACGCTGACCGAGCGTCCCCGCGAGGTCCGCGTCGATGTCTCCGGCGAGCACGTCGCGGTAGAGTTCAGCGACCTCGTCGGGACTCTGAGTGTCCGCCACGATGTCTTCCAACGTGTCCCACGTATCTTCGTCGGACGGGTGGTTGCGCGCGTTTTCGATCGCCGCCTCAAGCGAGTCGTCAGCCATGCTCTTGTCGCTCCTGAATTGGTGCGCGGACGACGAGTTCGCCGCGCCCGGACCTGGGAGGATAACAGGGGACCGCGAGGCGGATCACGGTCGAACTTCTCTAGGAGCACTTCTGCTCCTGGAGTCAGTCGCCGGAGCCGCTCGAGGCCTTGTGGAGGAGGTCCCGGAGGGTCTGAACCTCGTCGTCGGAGAGGCCCCCGAGGAGGGCGCGCTGGGCTTCGGCGAGGGGCCCTGCGGTCGCCTCGACGAGCTCCCGGCCGACGTCGGTCAGGTGGGAGCGGACCACCCGGCGGTCGTTTTGGCAGCGCGCCCGAGAGACGAGGGACGCCTTTTCCAGGCGATCCAGTAGGCGCGTCACGTCGGGGACGTGATTCAGCATGCGCTGACCCACTTCCTGACAGGAGAGGCCACCCCCATCGGCGTGCAGGACTTCGAGGACCCGATACTGCTGGGCTGTGATTCCACGGTCCTGAAAGAATCTTCCGAGATCTCTGTTCAGTCGCTCGTGCGTGCGCACCAGGTTCCGATATGTTTCACGCTCGGCGCTGGGGTCCGACGCATCACCCATGAAAAACAAATACGTCATCACGGTGTTCGTGTCCACGCTCTTCTGGTCGAGCACGCTGGCTCTAGGCGTTTCGGGATGCGGGAAGCCGAATCGGACCATGGAGCCTCGCGTGGCGACGCCCTAGAACCTCAATCGTCTTCTTCGTCTCGTCCGTCTTCTTGGGCCGCCCGCCGGCGCCGTTCGAGCAGCGCCGCCCGGGCTGGCCCGTCGCCCACGATGGTCAGGGAGCGGTCGATGATCGAGCGAACGGTCCCGGGGGAGCCCGCGCGGTCGGCGAGGTCGAGGGCAGCGCGTATCACGGCGAGGTCACGCTCGAGGACGCCGGCTCGGGCGAGGGCTCGGGCGGCTTCCACGTCGTTGCCCCGGCGGCGCAGAGCGTCGGAGAGAGCCCGGGCGAGGCTGGCGCGGGCCCGGGGCTCGTCGGCGGCGGCCTCGAGGGTGGCGAGGACGTCCGGGTCAGTGGGGTCGGAGGAGTCGTCACCGGCCTCGGCCGCAACAGCGTCCTCGGCGGACAGGAGTTGAGTGTTGGCCATGACGTCGATACTCGGCTCCGATTCCGTCGGGCGACGCCGTAGGGGAGCGGGGAGCGACCCCGCCAGCGTTTTTTCGCCCACCTCGATCCGCTTCAGGAGTGCGATGCTCCGAGAATCATCCGGGGCGCGCCTCCCGAGCATGTCGACAAAGGCGCGCGCACCGTCGGAATCATCGAGGTCGTCGAGATGAAAGCAGGCGGCCTCGACGAGGGCGTGGCCGAGAGGCGCCCCGTCCAGCCCCTCGAGACCGAGGAGCAGGTCGTAGGCCCCGACGGCGCCGTCGAAATCTCCGAGTTGACCGCGCACTCGGGCGAGGGCGCAGCAGAGGGCGGGGTCTCGGGGCATGAGCCGCAGCGCACGCAAGAGGCGCGCTTCGGCGGCCGACGGCTTCTGAGCGCCGCGGAGGAGCTCCGCGGCACGCCGGAGCAACCGCGCCGCCGCCGCCGGCTCTCCATCCTCGACGTGAACCCGGACCGCCCGGTCGAGGCGTAGAACCGCCGCGGCGCGATCTCCGCGGGCGGCAAAGAGCCCCGCCAGACCTTCGAGGGCGGTGGGTTCGTCCGGACAGGCGAAGAGCGCTTCTCTATAGAGGCGCTCGGCATCGCTGCTGCGATCGAGGCGATCGAGGGCGAGGGCCGCCGCGCTGACGATCCGGGCCCGGTCCCGCGAAGGAAGGGGAGCTCCGAGGGCCTTGGCGGCGGCTCGCTGGACCTCTCGTTGGTCGCCGATCCGGAGAGCGAGGCGAACGCGCTCGAGGGCGAGCCCTACGTCGGCCGGCCGCCTGGCCGCGGCCCGCGTCAGGAGGGCGAGGGCTTGCTGCGGGTCACCCGCGAAGAGGCTTGATTTCGCCCTCGCGAAGGCCTCTGCGACCAGGTCCGAGAGAGGCTCGATGGCGACGAGGCACTCGATCGCATCGGCCGCCCCGGACCGATCGCCCACTCGGTCAGAGAGGCGAATGCGGGTCGCGACCGAGAACGGATCGTCCCGACCGGCAAGGGCTCCGAGAACCACCTCTTCGGCGCCGCGCCGCTCGGCATCGACGGTCAGCGAGAGTCGCATTGCCCGGTCCCGGAGGGCGGACTCTGCCCCGGGGCGACTGGCGAGGCCCTGGACGAGGGCGAGGGCGCTCTCGGCCGCCCCGTCGATGTCGTCTTCGGCGAGACGGGCGAGGACCGGCGCCATGAAGCAAGCATCCTCGGCGGCCTCGAGGGCGGCGGCGTCGTTCGAGACGGCGTCGTCGCCGATGCGCAGAACGAAGGCCCCGTCGCGTAGCTCGAGGGAGCTGATGTCGACCGAGCGGTCGTTCGGAAGCCGGAAACCCCGGGTGCAGAGGGCGGCGGTGAGTAGCCGCCGGGCCGGCCCCGGAAGGCAGAAGAAGCCGCCCTCGGCGTCGAAGGAGAGACCGAGGCATCGGGCGGCGATCACGATGCGACGAAACGGATTGGCCGGGCCGTCGGTCGCGGCGCGGAAGCTCTGCACGTAGAACCGGAGATCCCGCCCGTGGGCGAAGGCTGCGACGGAAAGGCCGATGACCCCGAACTCGTCGCGCAGGCCCAGCGCAAACGTGCCCACTGAGGGCGAATCCCCGACCATGAGCGATACATCGCGGTGAGCGGCGAGGCGCCGGAGATCTCGTGTATCGAGGTGAAATGTGGCGCCCCGGAGGGTGGTCCGCCGGTGCCGAAATGCGAGAGCCCCGGCCGTGACGTCGACGGGATAGCGGACCCGGCCTAGGCCCAAGTCGAGGGCGGAGACCCGAAACTGCCCCGCGGACAGGGGCCGGGACAAGCGCAGCAAACCGCGCCCCGCCTCGAAGCGCAGGTCGAAGCGGGGCCCATCCCCTACGCCTTCGCCGGCCACAGGTCGCCGCGGGCTACCCCGATAAGGCGCCTCTGACGTCAAATGTCCTGCTCCAGAGGAGGTGCCGGAAGGGTCACCATGTTCGTCGTCGGGACGGGCACCCGAGCCCGAAACGCCCCCCACGCCTCACCGAGGTGCTCCCGGGCGAGTTCGAGGATCTCGGTGGTCGTCGCGTCTTCGGCCCCGAGGGCGATGGCCTCCTCCGCGCACAGGGCCGCGGCCACATGCTTTTCGCGGGCCGAGTAGCTCTGGGCCAAGTGGGCGACGAGCCCCTTCGGGTCGGCACCGAGGCTCAGGGCTCGACGCAGGAGGCCGATGGCCTGACCGTGGCGCCCACCGATGACTGCAGCCTGTCCTAGACGCCGGAAGAGATCTGCAGCCGCGGGGCCATCCTGGGACCACTGCACCCCGAGGCGAAGGACCTCCCCGGCCCAGTCGTCCCGTCCGGTCTCCGCGTAGGCCGTGCCGAGAAGTCCGAGGCTGCGGGCCAGGGTCGCCCGGACGTCCATCGTGAGGCGCTGTCCTTCGGCAGTCCGGAGCAAGAGCGACAGGGGACCGGGCCAGGCACCGAGGAGTTCGACGACCTTGTCGTACTTCTTCTCTGCGGCGGCGACTTCGGCTTCGGGGATGACCGCGAGGTCGATGGAGAAGGGAGAGCCCGTCGACGAGCGTTCGACTTCTGCCCGGACTCGCTCCCGGAGCGCCTGCCGGAGCGTCTCGACGGGCACCGCCTCGTCGTCGTCTCCAATGCGGCACAAGACCGACGCACCGCCAAGGGCATCGATGTGCAATTCGAGGAGCTCCACCCCAAATAGGGGGGCAAGCAAGACGTAGCGAAAACCGATGAGTTCTTGAAGCGCGTCGGCGTCGAGCTCCTCGGCGGAAACGAGAGGAGGCGGAAGTTCCTCCGAGAGGATCGCGGAGACGAGGCGGCGTCGGAACTCACCGAGACTCAGTCGCTGCTCCTGGTCGTCTTCGCCGAGGGTGAAGTCGACCAGGGAGGCATCGGGAACGCGGCGGTCCAGGGAGAGGGCGGTGATGCGCACGCCGGCAATGACCGCAAAGGCCACGAAGCGCTCGCCAATGGTCTCCGAGAGCTGGTCGAAGGCTTTGTTGCCCTGGGCCAGTCGCTCGAACCACCCGTCCGCGCGCACCTCCAAGAGGCTGATAATCCGCTTTCCGTCACTCACGCGCTGCTACTCCGAGAAGGCGAAGCATTTCAGGGGGGTATGGACGAGGTCAAGCCTCCCGATACCAGTCGATGGTTCGGGTGAGGCCATCTTCGAGCTCGACCTGGGCCTTGAAACCGAGGAGCTGCTCGGCCTTCTTTACGTCGGGGATGCGCAGCTCGACGTCCGGGAAGTCCCAATCGACGAACTCGATCTCCGAATTCGAGCCGGCGAGGCGGCGCACTAGGAGGGCCAACTGATAGATGGTGATGGTGCTCCGAGGGTTGCCGATATTGAGCGCTTCACCGATCACTTCGTCCCGGACGAGGCACAGCTCGACGGCGTCGACGATGTCGTCGATGTAGCACCAGCTGCGGATCTGGTCCCCCTCGTTGTGGATCTTGATGGGTTCGTTGCGCAGGCAGCGGGTGACGAAGGCGTGAATGGCGCCCTCCCCCACCTGCCCAGGGCCGAAGATGTTGAAAGGCCGGACGGAGCAGGTCGGTAGATCGTACTCCTTCCAATAGTTGTGGGTGAGGTGCTCGGTAGCGAGCTTCGAAACGGCATAGGTCCAGCGCGCCTCGCCGACCGCGCCGAGGCTGGTCACGTCGGCCTCGCGGACGCGGAAGGCGTGGCTTCCGAAGACCTCGCTGGTCGAGAAATCGATCAGGCGCTTCACGCCGCCGACCTCGCGAGCGGCCCGGAGCACATTCAAGGTGCCCTCGATGGACACCTCCATCGTGAGCACAGGGTGCTTCAGAACCGTGTCGACACCGGCGATGGACGCCATATGCACGACGTAGTCGCACCCCTCGGTGGCGCGCAGGACCGCGTCGGCGTCGCGGACGTCTCCGACGACGACCTCGACGTTCGGGTGGGCCTCGAGGTCGGTGTTGGCGAGGGCGTTGCGGCTCAGGTTGTCGAAGATCCGAACGCGATTGCGGTCGACGAGGCGTCGCGTGAGGGCGGTACCGATAAACCCGGCACCACCGGTGAGGAGCAGGGTGGCGTTGTCCAACATGGCCCCGGGACCATACACCGCCCCCCCACCGAACGG
>JAFDCW010000271.1 GCA_019312705.1 Deltaproteobacteria bacterium | reverse complement strand
GAATACCTCCCGGGTGAACGGCCTCCGGATTACCAACGAGGCGGCCATGGAGGTCGGCGAGATGGTCCTCGGCGGCAAGGTGACCCAAGAGATCGTCTCGCTCATCGGCAACAATGGGGGGCGCCCCGTCGGGCTCACCGGCAAGGACGATGGCGGCTTTCTGCGCGGCGAAAAGCTCGAGGCGGTCAAGACGGCCGACGGCAAGTCCGTCGACCTCGGCCGGGTAGGGCGCATCCGGCATATCAACCCCGACGTCGTTCGGCGCCTGGTCCTCGGCGGGTTCATTCCCGTCATCGCACCCATCGCCGTCGACACCGACGGGCAGGCTCTGAACGTCAATGCAGACACCGTGGCCGGCGAGCTCGCCCAGGCCATCGGGGCTCGCAAGCTCGTGCTTCTCACCGATACCGCGGGGGTGCTGGGGTCCGATGGCGAGGTGTCGTCGTCGCTGAGCGCCGCGGATGTCGACCGCCTCGAGGCTGAGGGCGTGATCGCCGGGGGCATGATTCCCAAGGTCCGCTGCGCCCTCGATGCGGTCGCCGGCGGCGTCAAGAAGGCCCACATCATCGACGGTCGGCAGAAGCACGCGGTGCTCCTCGAGCTCTTCACCGACGAAGGCATCGGCACCCAGATCGCAGGCTGACCGGGTCATCACGGCCGTGCTAAGACTCGCGCCATGGTGACCAACGCCGAGCTCATCTCCGTCGCGGAGCGCGTCCAGCTCCCCAACTATCGCCCCGCACCGTTCGTGCTCTCGAAGGGCGCCGGCTGCCGCGTCGAAGACGTCGAAGGTCACGGTTACCTCGACCTCTCCGGCGGGATCGCCGTGCTCTCGGTAGGCCACAGCCACCCGAAGCTCAGCAAGGCGATTGCGGACCAAGCGGCGCGCCTCATGCACGTGTCGAACCTCTTCTACAACGACCAGGCCATCTTGCTCGCCGAGCAGATTGCGGACCGCACGCCTTACGACCGCATCTACTTCGCCAACAGCGGTGCTGAGGCCAACGAGGCGCTGCTGAAGTTGGCGCGGCGGTGGCACCACGAGCACGGGGCTCCGGAGCGCGTCGAGCTCGTATCTACCGAGGACAGCTTCCACGGGCGAACGCTCGGGGCGCTCTCGGTCACCGGCCAGCCGAAGTACCACGTTGGCATGCAGCCCCTGCTTGGCGGCGTGAAGACGGTGCCCTATGACGACCTCGAGGCGATGCGCGCGGTCGTCGGCGAGCACACGGCGGCGGTCCTGGTCGAGCCGATTCAAGCCGAGGGCGGCATCCGGGTCCCCTCGCCGGGGTATCTGCAAGGGCTCCGCGAGCTCTGTGACGAACGCGGGGCTCTGCTGCTCTTCGACGAGGTGCAGACGGGATATGGTCGGACTGGCCTCTTCCTCGGTGCCGATCACGACGGCGTCGTGGCTGACGCCTGTTCCCTCGCCAAGGGTATCGGAGGCGGCTTCCCTCTCGGGGCGATCGCCGTGGGCGAACACCTCGCCGACGGGCTGCCACCGGGAAGCCACGCGAGCACCTTCGGCGGCAACGCCCTCGCGTGCGCTGCGGGGCGTGCGGTGCTCGAGATATTCGACGACGAAGGGCTCGTCGAAAACGCGGCCCGGGTTGGCGAACACCTCGGCCGGCGCCTCGCCGAACTCTTTGGGCACGGCAAGGTCCCGGCGGCGCTGGGTGTGCGCGGGCGGGGACTTCTCCAGGGCATCGTCCTCGCGGACTCCGTGGACCCCCGGGCGACCCTCGGGGCGTTGCGCGACCGAGGCCTCCTCGTCACCACCGCTGGAGGAACCGTCCTCCGAATCTCTCCCTCGCTGACAGTGACCACTGAAGAGATCGATGAAGGCCTCGAGCACATCGCGGCCGTCCTCGCAGATCCGCCCCGAAAGGACGTTCCGTGAGTACTCGACACTTCCGCACGCTCCTCGATCTCGAGGCGGACGAGCTGATGACGGTCCTCGACCGCGCCGCCGAGCTCAAGCGGTTACGCGGCACCTCCGAACACCCGGAGCCTCTCCGCGGCAAGACCATCGTCGTCCTCCTCGAGAAGGCTTCGACCCGGACCCGCCTATCTTTCGAGGTGGGCATCACCGAACTCGGGGCGTTTGCCACCACCCTCATCGCCAAAGACACCCAGATGGGCCGGGGCGAGCCCCTCGGGGATACGGCTCGCATGCTGACGCGCTACGCCCACGGCGTCGTCTATCGGACCTTCGGCCACGACCGCATCGAAGCCCTCGCCGCCGACGCCGGGATCCCCGTGATCAACGGCCTGAGCGAGCTGTACCACCCGTGCCAGCTGCTGGCGGACATGCAGACCATTCGCGAGCGCACCGGCGGACGCCTCGAGGGCGTGCGGGTCACCTGGGTGGGAGACGGCAACAACATGGCAAACTCGTGGATCCTCGCCGCCGAACGCACGGGCCTCCAACTCACGATCGCCTGCCCCGAAGGCTATGACCCCCACGGCCCGGCCCTCGAGGCCGCAGCAATCGCCGGCCATGAGGTGAGAGTTCTCCGGGATCCGGTCGAGGCGTGCATCGGCGCCGATGTCGTGACTACCGACGTTTTTGCATCCATGGGGCAGGAAGAAGAGGCCGCCAAGAGGGCCCGGGCCTTCGCTGGCTTCATGATAGACGACGAGAAAATGGCCCAGGCCGACCCTGGTGCTGTCTTTTTACACTGCTTGCCCGCCCACCGCGGTGAGGAGGTCGCAAGCGCGGTGATCGACGGGCCCCAGTCACGGGTCTGGGACCAAGCGGAGAATCGCCTGCACGCCCAGAAGGCTCTCCTCGAGTTCCTCGTGGGATGAGCTCAACCCCGTGATATTCTCTTGTGGCTAGAGGCCACCGTGGGGGAAGTCGAAGAGTCCAGAGTTCCGCGTCTCAAAGAGGGCGCGAATTTTACGTCGTTGCCGCTCGAGCCGGCGGATGGATACATCCTGTCCCAGATCGACGGCCGCATGGCGCTTTCCGAGATCGGCCTGATTACCGGGCTCGGGGCGGAGCGGGTTCTGGAACTCGTCACCAAGCTCGAGGTCCACGGGGTGCTCGAATGGATCGGGGCCGACGACCGTGCGGCTTCCCCCTCTGGTGACGCCCCGTCGACACTCGGTGGCAAGAGGCCGCGGATCGATACGCTTCCCCCGGATGGCCATCCCGGGCCTGAACGGCCGAGGTCCCGTGGGGCGAAGCCCGCGAAGGCGAAACCCGCCGAGGAACGGCCTGCGGCGCCGGAGCCCGACGAACCGAAGGTCCCCGGTGAGTGCTACACGCTCTCGGAACTCCAAGCCGAGGCCGCCGACCTCGGAACGGAGCGCATGAAAGCGATCCTCCGGACCTTCCATACGATGGACGTCCTCACTCTCTATTTGGTTCTCCGCTTCGGTCCCGACGTCGAAAAGAAAGACATCCGGACCGCCTATTTCAAGCTGTCGAAGCGGTTCCACCCGGATGCGATGTACGGGAAGGACCTCGGGGCCTTCAAGGCCAAGATGGTCGCCGTCTTCAAACGCCTCACCGAAGCCTACGAGGTCCTCGGCAAAAAGAAGCGTCGCGCCGAATACGACGCCTACATCGGGTTGCGCCTGAAGACGCTCCGGGTCGAGCAGAGGCTCGAGGAGGGCAAGGCCAACGCGGCCGAGGTCGCGAAGGTGCGGGAGTCGGTGATGCCCCCCGCAATGGAGGCTCCGCCGGCGGTACCCGCTTCCCCCGCCGCAGCAAAGGCTGCACCACCGGGCGCCCCGAGCGCGGCACCCTCACCGACGCCTTCACGCCCGCTACCGCAACGGTCGTCCGCCCCGGCGCGGCCGTCGGCCCAGCCTTCGCCGCGGGCGTCGGCGGCGCCGACGAGCGCGGCGGCTCGCGACACCAAGCGGCGCCTGATGGCGCGCAAGCTCGCGGCGGCGGCGGGGCGCCAGCTCCCCGGGCAGGGGCGCTCGGTTCCCCCCGGGTACCGCGCGAGTCAGCCCCCGCGCCGTTCCAGCAAGGCTCCCCCCGGGGCCAGTTCGGGTCCCCCGCCGGACAAGAACCACGTCATCCGCGGGTTGGCGACCTCTCTCAAGATGAGCGCGGTGCATACCGGGGGCGTGGACTTGGCCCAGCGCTACCTGGCTCACGCGAAGCGAGACGAGAAGGCGGGGGACCTCGTCTCGGCGGCAAACTACCTGCGCCTCGCGACCGCCCTGGCCCCGGAGCGGGCGGACCTGTCGGCCTACCACGACCGCATCGCCAAGGAGTTGGCCGTCGAGCTGGCCGATACCTACAAGGCCCAGGCCGCCTACGAGGAGAAAAACGGCAAGTGGGCCGAGGCTGCTCTCAGCTGGGGCAAGGTGTGCGACGGGCGGCCCAATGACCCCCAAGCCCACTGGAAAGCCGCCCTCGGGCTGCTCAAGGCTGGCGGGGATCTCTCCCGGGCAAAGAAATACGCCCAGCGAGCCGTCGACCTCGATGACGCTAGTTTTGACGCCAAAAAGACCCTCGGGCTCATCTTTCACGGCGCGGGCATGCCCGAAAGCGCTCGTCGGCTGCTCGAAGCGGCCATGGCGCTGGATCCCCGGGACGAGATGGTCGAGAATCTCCTGCGCGAGCTGCGATAAAGTTCGCCGCCCTAAGAAAAGGACCGAATGGAGAAGGTAATCGGGATCGACCTCGGCACGTTCAACTCGTGCGTCGCCATGCTCGAGAATCAGACCCCCGTCGTGATCGCAAATCGCGGCGGGTACAAGGTTACTCCCTCGATGGTGGCGATCACTGAGGCTGGCAAGCGGCTGGTGGGGCACATCGCGAAGCGCCAGGCCGTGACCAACGCCGAAAACACGGTATACGCGGCCAAGCGGTTGATCGGACGCAAGTTCGACAGCGCGCAGGTGAAGAACTCGATGGCCACGTGTCCCTATCGCATCGTCGATGGGCCGCACGAAGACTGCCGGATTCAGCTCCGCGACAAGGTCTATAGCATTCCGGAGATCAGCGCGATGGTGCTCCAGGAGATGAAGGTCATCTCCGAGGACTACCTCGGCCACGAGATTCAGAAGGCCGTCGTCACCGTGCCCGCGTACTTCAATGACGGGCAGCGGCAGGCGACGAAGGACGCGGGGGCCATCGCCGGCCTCGACGTCATCCGCATCATAAACGAACCCACCGCCGCCGCGCTGGCCTACGGGTTCGGCAAGCAGATCGATCGAACCGTCGCGGTCTACGACCTCGGCGGCGGAACCTTCGACATCTCGATCCTCGAGATCTCGAGTGAAGGCGTGTTCAAGGTCATCAGCACCGCCGGTGACACGTTCCTCGGGGGCGAGGACTTCGATCAGCGCATCATCGATTGGCTCGTTCAGGGCTTCAAGGACGAACACTCGACCGACCTCCGCCAGGATCGCATGGCCCTCCAGCGCCTCAAGGACGCCGCAGAGAAGGCGAAGTGCGAACTCTCTGGGGTCACCGAGACCGAGGTGAATCTCCCGTTCATCATCTCGAGCACCCGCAACGAGGCCCTGCATCTGCAGCGCCTGCTCACTCGTGCTCAGCTCGAAGAGCTCACCGACGACCTCGTGGCTCGGACGGTACAGATTTGCGAGATGACCCTCGAAGAGGCCGGCCTCGAGAAGGACGAAATCGAAGACGTGATCATGGTCGGCGGGATGACGCGCATGCCGCGGGTCCAGGCGGCGGTGTCGGAGTTCTTCGACCGCGAGCCCTGCAAGGGCGTGCACCCGGACGAGGTCGTGGGCCTCGGGGCTGCCATCCAGGGCTCGGCCCTCCTTGATGACTCCATCGACGTGGTCCTCCTCGACGTGACCCCGCATACGCTCGGGATCATGGTCGTCGGGGAGTACTTCGAAGAGCTGATTCCTCAGAACAGCACAGTGCCGACCTCCCGCAGCAAGGAGTTCACCACCGTCAAGGACAACCAGACGGCGGTGAAGATCATCGTCTTCCAGGGCGAGTCGCGCCGCGCCAAGGAAAACGAGCTGCTCGGCGAGTTCATTCTCACCGGCCTACGGCGCGCGCCCGCCGGCGAGGTGACCGTCGATGTCACGTTCGAGATCAACGCTGACGGAATCGTGAGCGTCTTTGCCAAGGACCTCGACACTGGCAAGGAGCAGTCCATCACCGTCACCGCCTCGAGTGGTCTGACTGACGACGAGTTGGACGAGATGGTCGAGGAGGCTCGTGAATTCGCGGTCGCCCGCCGTTCCGACGAGGGCACGGAAGAAGCCAAGCAGCAGGCCGAAACCCTCATCGCCGAGATCGAGAAGCTCTTCCCGGAGGTCGAGCAGGTCGTGGCCGGTAGCGACTTCGGACGTGATGCCATCACCAAGGCCCGCGCGGTCGTCGAAGCGACTCGTGAGCTGATCAAGCGGGGCGACTCGGCCGGGCTCAAGGAGCAAATCGACGCGCTATCGCGCACCCACCGGATGTTCAAGGGA
>JAFDCW010000270.1 GCA_019312705.1 Deltaproteobacteria bacterium | reverse complement strand
AGTGCGCTGGCGGGACCGAACGCCCAGAGAGGCGAACGAGCGACGACCAATGAGGCGTCGGTCGATGAAGACCAGGACGAGGCCGACGACGAGGAGCGGCAATACCAAGGCAACCGCCTCGCCGGGTGCATAGCCAATGCCGCCGAGGCGGGTGAGTACGGCCGCCGGATAGGTCCGCACGCGAAGAAACATCGGCGCCCCGATCTCCGAGAGCGTCAGGGCAAAGACGATGAGGGCGCCGAGGGCGATCGAAGGCCAGGCGAGCGGCAAGAGGATGCGCGTCAGCGTTCGATACGGACGGCTCACGGTGCGCGCGGCCTCTTCGAGGGACGGGTCGATTCCCGAGACCCCGAGGGCCGTGAACGCGGTGACGATGGGGGCGAAGGCGAGGGCCAATGTGCCGATGAGGCCCACCGGCCCGAAGAGCAGGCTCGAGGTCCAGGCGGAGCCGACGAGGCCCCGGATGCCGAAGAGGTGAAACCATCCGAAGGCGAGGAGAAACGGAGGGAGGAAAACGGGGAAGGCCAGGACCAGGAGCGCGGCGCGGCGGCCAATCACGTCGGTCCTCCCGAGGACCGCCCCGATTGGCAGGCCGATAGCCAACGCGCCGACAGTTACCGCGAGGGAGAGCCCGAGAGACCGCATCAAGAGAGCCCAAGTTCGCGCCTCACCCAGGGTGTCGCCGAGCACCCGAAGCGCGCCCCCCGAGAAGAGTTCGGTCGCCAGCACGGTCAGCGGAACCAACGACGCGACCACGAGACAGGCCGCGGCCAGGGCGAGCGCTGCCGGCGCTTCGGCGCGGCGCAAGGCAAGGGGCCGGAATAACCTCAAAGGCCAACCCACTCGCGCAGCCACGGCTCGATGCGCTCCATCGTCCGGGCGACGCTCGCGTAATCGACCTCCATCGCCTCGATGCTGCTCACGGCTCGCACGTTCTCTGGAACGTCGACGCCAGGGCGCAACGGCATGTGCGCGGCGCTCGACGCCATCCGGCCCTCGACCTCCGCCGAGAGCAGGCAATCGATCAACTGCCTTCCTGCCTCCGGATGCGGCCCCCCGGCGAGAAGGACCGCGACCGTTGGCATGACGAGGGTGCCCAGCTCGCCCTGGTCCGGATAGACGACCCGGACCGGTGCACCGCTCTCGAGAGCCTCGTGGGCGTCGTCGGTATCGGTGAGCCCGAAGGCGACCTCCCCGGATACCACCAACCGCTTGACCTCGCCGTTCGAGGCGGCGACGCGCACCTCGTTTTCTCGGAGGCCGTTCAGGAACGCCTTGCCTTCGTCGTCTCCCCACGCCGAGAAGAGCGCGGCGACGTGCATGGTCGTCGTGCCAAAGAGGGGATTGGCGATGGCCGTCTGCCCCCTCCAGCGCGCATCCGCGAGATCGCGGATCGAACGCGGTGTATCGGCCCCCGGGACCCGGTCGTTGTTGACGAGCAGCACCCGGGCCCGGGCCGCAAAACCCGTCCAGGCTCCGTCTGATGCCTGGAACGCCCCCGGGAGCCCTTCGGCGTTGGCTGAACGATAGGGCTCGACGAGGCCGCGCTCGACGAGAAGGAACGGTCTCACCGGATCGCCCGACCAGAATACGTCGGCTTGGGGCTGCGCACGGAAAGATCGCCGGCCTCATCGCAGTGGCGTAAGATGGGCTCCGAGAAGACCTGGTCGACCGAAGCGTAGGCGGTGACTTCGTTCGCGTGGGAATCACAGGAGTCGCAGCCCGAGGCGAAAGCCAGGGTGACAACTACGACAGCGAGGCATGTGCCGTCTCTAATCACCGGCCTCCCCGAGGGCACGCACCGTGAGGTCATCGAAGAGCGTTTGGGCGTCAGCCTTGGTCCAGAGGCCGACCTGCCCGGCGTCGGTGAACGTCGTATCGCGGGAATCGAGGTACCTCTGGCCATCGAGAAAACACTCGATGTGGTCCCCGACCATGGTGACCCGAAGCGTATGCCAGGCCGCGTGGTCGAGGCGGGGCGACGCGCTCTCGATCATCGTGCGTCGGCCATCGCTCACCTGGTAGACGCGCACGTTGTCCTCGAGGGGATTGTAACGGGTGATGTAGTAGTTGCGCGGATCCCGGGCGCGCCAGACGACGCCGCCGCCCTGGTCGATTCGACCAGCGACCGACCTCAGTCGCACGGACACATCCAGGTCGCCGAAACTCGTCCCGTCCACCAGTGCGACATTGAAAACGTCGTCGGCGCTGCTCTCGACCTGGCGAAGAACCAAGTCGTGGTCTCCCCTCGTAGCATCGAGAGCCACCTCCCAACGCCCCGCGGCTACGGTGAAACCGTCGGGCGTCGTGCCGACTGCGTCGTTTCCAAAACCCCAAGAAACCCTGGATGCGCTGGACGGCGCCAGCGCAATCGGCGGAGAAGCCTGCGCGGCGGTGGGGTCGCCAAGAGGGCTGGGGGAACTCGGGGCGCTCGACGTTGTCCCTGTTGTCCCGGATGACGAACACGCCCCGAGGACCGGGACCGCCAGGGCGACGGCGGTCAGCAACAACGGCCTCCCCATCCACACCGAAATGAGACTCCTCATGATCCACCTCCCGAGAGCACGAACGACGACGGCGACGAAGGCGGAGCATGGTCGAGTCCGGCGCGGAAAGCGATTCGGTGCCTCGTTCTGGCCGAGGTTTGTACGGCGGAGGGCCAAGAATTCGCCGCCCCGGGGTTCGGTACGGCGAATCATGACTCGACGACCGATCCCCCCCCGCTCCCCGGGTCTCCCGTTGGGTCTCTACGCGAGCCTCGGCCTGGGCCTGCTCGTGGCCTGTGGCCACGCCGCCACCTCGGCGCCGTCCACCGTTTCGGTCCCGACCCAGCAGTCCGCGTCGGCAGCGGATGGACCGTCGGCCGCGTCGTCGGAGCACGCGACGCCCGGGGAGGCCTTTGGGGGCTCGGTCTACGGCTTCGTGGAGTACTCCTCCGACAACGGGCGCATCGTCCTGGTTCGGCGATTCGCGGGGGACGACCGGCCCCTCTTTGGCCATCACGGCGAGTCCTCGGTACCCGCCGAACTGATCGTCTTCGACCTGGTCCTGGGCACGGAGCGGGTAGTCGACAACTGGGTCGCCCTCGCCAACGGGCGACGTTTCGTACTGCTCGTCGATGAGGGCCAGCTCTGGCTCGTCGACGCAAGCGGCGGCAGCTGGGAGGCCCTGCCCAACGCGGATGTCGAAGACGACGGGAACCGCTGCCTCGGACCCCGGGGCGGCAGCTTCTCCGGCGACGGCTCGCGGGTGGCGTGGGTCCAGGACGGCTCGAACTCTCTTCGGGTACGCAACCTCGAGACTCGCGAGGAGTGGGACGTGCCGAGCCATGGGCGCATATGGCGCGGCTGGCCCGATGACGACGGACGCGGAGCGATCCTCCTCGAAACCCCCACCCAATCCACCGACTGGCCCGTGCAACAAACCTCGTGCGCGTGCCGCTGGTGCAACCGCTTCGCGATGTCCATGGGCTTCTACGGATGGGCCGGCCCGGCGTTCGACAACATCGCGGTCGCCGAAGGCGGCAGCCGCAGCGCCGGGGCCGCCAGCGAAGGCAGCCACGAAATTCGCGGCGAGACCACCGCCGGCTGCACCATCGAAGCCGCCGAGGACAACGGCGAAAGCCTCGAGCACGGACCCTGGCGCTGGCTCTGCCCCGCGAACTGAGCCCGGCTAGCCACGCACCAATCCGTCTCCGCGCGGCCCCTCGGCCCGTTCGCCCGTTCCAAACGGTGTCGGATGGAGCGTGAGACACAAGCGAGGTGGTTCCGGTTTCGAGCAGCCCGCGCAGCCTATCTTTATAGGTGAGCAGGCAGCGCAGAAAGCGGGACCAGATCGCGCCGTGGATCACGCTCCAGGCGACACTGTTTAGTCGGGGCCGCAGCTGCGGCCGATGACCATACCGACGCGCTCGGCGACGGCTCGGATGGCGGGGGTGAAGTCGGACTGGCAAATGGACTCGATGGTCGTCACCACACCTGCGGCTTCGAGGTCACGACCGACACCGACGATGCGCCGGGGCGGGAACGCGAGACCGCGGCCGGGGATGTTGCACGAAGGCACGAGGCTGTTCGGTGTTTCGGGGTCGAGGCGCTCGGCCATGCGCGGGTCGGCGAGGATGGTCGTCGGGTCTTGGCCCGCGAGGTCCGTCGGCACGCCGACGATCGCCGTGAATACGATGTCTCCGCTGCGCCCCCGGGCGTCGATGAAGCCGTCGACGTAGCGGCGGATGGGATGCAGCGCTCCGGGATTGCTGAAGCACCGAAGGTTGAGGTTCTGCCGGTACCGCGTGCTCGCCGGGTCGAAGAGCCCGTCATCGGCGGCCGAGCAATCCTCTTCGTCGGTGACCAAAACCAGGCCGAGGACCGCTCCGTCACGCAGAAACCGGACGTTCGCCCCGTCGGCGTGGCCCGTCGTGCCCATGGAAAAGGTGATGGGCGCCGCGCTCGGGGTGATGGCTTTGAGCACGGCCTCGAGCTGCTGCTCGAAGGCGCAGCCGCCGGTGCCCACGGCGGCGACGCAGGAAAAGCTCCGGGCGAAGGCGCGCTGATCTCCGCCGGCGATCCACGAGAGGAACGATGGGTAGCTGGCCGCGCACCCGGCGACTCCCGAGTCTCCGTTGGTCCGGAGAACGCCGTCGTCCCCGAGGGCGGACCGTGAACAGGTCGCGACGTCGTGGCCGCCGGTGCCCATGTCAGCGGTGATGACCCCGACCTGGAGATCGGTCACCGGCGGAAAGTCCGCGACCCCGTCTCCCCCGGCGTCGCCGCTGGTCAGGGCGGTGATGAGCTGAGGGAAGGCCGCGGCGAGGGACGCCTGCTCTTCGGCCATGGAGTTGGAGTTGTCGATCATGAAGAGCAGGTCGACCCGGTCCGACCCGGCGTCGCAGCACCCCACGACCCCACAGACCTGCCCTGCCAGGCAGCGCTCGCCGCAGGCCCCGCAGTTGTCCGGGTCGGCCTCGATGTCGACGCACTCGCCGCCGCAGATGGCGTCCGCCGGGCACCCGCAAGCGCCGGCGACGCATATCTCGCCCGTGCCGCAGCCGACCGCGTCGCCGGTTCCGTCATCGACGAAGCCGTCACAGTCGTCGTCCGCTCCGTTACAGGACTCGGGCGCCGCGACGCATCCGTCGGGCACGGGGACTCGGCCCGCGTCCCGGCGGAGCACTGCCGAGTCCGAAAATCCCGAATCGAAGGCGAAGGACCCGTCGTCACTGCCGCTCCCTCCGCTCGTACACGCCGAAGTCAGCAAGGCGAACGAGGCGACCGCGGCGAGCGCCAGGGTCGTGAGCCACCGGCCGTACATCCATCGTGAGGGGACCATGGGGATGCCCCGGTATAGCTCAAAGCACACGCGGCGCGAGGACTGGCCTGTCGTTCCCTACTGCAGGGAAGGCCCGTAGGCGAGGAAGGTGGCCTCCACCGACGACAGCGCGTCGTCCTGGGCCTCGTCGACGCGCCCCTCCGCGGTCAACCGTTCGGTCGCCACGTCTTCGGACCGGGTGAGCACCGCCACCGCGCGGGTCGCCCGAGCAGTCGCTGCCCGCCGACGCCCAGCGCCAGACCCCGAGGTCGCATAGGCGGCGATTTGCACGGCGCCGTGGGGATGGGCTGTGAGGATGGCGGCGAGGCGAGCGAGGCGCCGAGCCCCGGCGGGGGACGGCGCAGCACTTGCGCCGCGATAGACATCGGGCACGCGCAGGGTCAGGCCCCGGTCACCCTGTTCGACGATGAACCCGGCGGCGGTCGCCGCCTCGGTCAGGGCCACACGCTCATCGGCGGTCGGACCATCCTGGCGGCGCCGGGCGCTTCCGAGGGCGGCGAGGGCCGCGCGCAGTGCCCGCTCGGTCAGTTGGAGTTTGCCGGCGGGGTCTCCGGCGGCGGCGGCGCGGTCCAAGAGCTCGGTCACGGCTTCGAGGGACTCGGGCTCAGCTTCGAGGGCGCGGGCGGCGGCGGCGAGCAGCCGAGCCCGGCGACCGAGGACCCTGGCCGCCTCGACGTGCAGGGCCGCTCGCTCTTCGCTGCGTCCGCGGTAGCGTCGCTCTTCGTCGACGACCGCCTGAGCGAAGGCCATCGCCGCCTGCTCTCCGGCAACCGAAGCCGCGGCGTGACGCCGCACCTCCTCGAGGACCGCGTCCCGGGCCGAAACCGCGTTGCCGTATTCGAGGGCCAACTCCTCGGTCTCGGCCTCGATGCGTACGCGCGCGGCCTCGAGGTCGAGGCGCTCGGCCTCGGCGATGGCGGTATCGAGCAGCATGCGAGCCCGGGTGGCGTGGTCTTCGGCGGCCTCGCGGCGCCCCGCGTCATCGGCCCGGACCGCGGCGACCCGAGCACGTTCGGCCGCGGCGTAGAGGTCCGGCGCCCGCTGCGACGCCTCCTCGGCCTCGGGGGTCTCGAAGCGCTCGGCGAGCACGGTGCGCGGCGCCGGGCGCGCCCCCCCGCAGGCCGCCGAGGGCAGCAGGAGCAGGCTTGCCAAGAACAGAGCCGCGAAAGAGGACGCCGAGGTCATTCGGCCGCGCCCTCGGTGCTTGGCTCGGTGCTGGGTGCAGCGGTCGCCGAAGAAGCCTCCCGCTGCTGACGCATCGCATGCTCGAGGGCCTCCCGAGCTCGGGCCGCTCGGGCCTGGGCCTGGGCGAGCTCGCGCCGCGCCCGCGCCAGGGCCGCGCTCTCCTGGGCCCGGGCGATCTGCCGAGACGCGAGGCTCAGGGCAGCCCACGCGATTTGCCGCGCACGCTCGGCGGCGTCCTGGCGGCCCCCGTGCACCAAGTCCCGCGATCGGCGGAGGGCCCGCCGAGCATGGGCGAGGGAATCACCGGCCAGCTCTTCGGCCCGGGGCAGGCCCGATAGGGACCGCAGCCGCTCCACCACCAGGGCCTCGGTCGGGCGTCCGGTCCGATCCCGTCCGGCCCCGCGAACCGCGTCCGGGGCGTAGTCCGGCTGTGCCGCGGCCACCGAGACCTGTGGGATCTGGGCGATCTCCAACAATCCCAGGGAAACGACGATCACCCCCAGCCCGAGCCAGCCCCGCATGGTGCCGCACTCAAGCACACGACGAGACGAAGCGAAAGGGTGCGGCTTCGTGGTAGCGTCGGCGGCCTTGCTGGAACGCGCCGCACTGCACCAAACGCGGTTTCGCACCCCCGGTGTCTCCCCCGACGCCCGGGGGGTGGTGCTGGGCAGCCGAGGCATCGTGCTCTTCCCCTCCCTCGACCGCCTGGTCGCCTTCCTCCGGGCCTATGGTGACGAGGGCTCCCTCGACGAGTTGCTGCCGGGCATGGAGATCTGGCGCCTGGTCACCTCCCTCAAGACGCGGGAGATCCTCCTCTCTGTCCAGGCCGAGTCCAGCTACCGGATGGACCGCGTGGCCGGCGTCGCGAAGCTCGCCGGGGGCATGGTCTTCACCGGCACCTCGCGCCACTTCGTGAAGTACCGCGACCCCGGCTCACCCCTCGGCTACGACGTCGCAGAGCTCATCGACGACGCGGCGGACGTCATCCTCTATCACGACACCTTCCAGCAGGCGTACGCCTACGAACGTCAGCTCGCCTTCCGCGACCTGGTGCTCAAACTGACGCCCCATCGCATGCCGCCCGACAAAGACGCGATGCCTACCCGACTCTTCGCGACGGCCGAGACCGGCATCGGCGGCGCCCTCGTCAGCTACCTCTTTCGCTGGCGCGTCGACGCCCGAGCCGCCCTCGCCGAATGGCCCGCCGCTTCGGCATTTTCCGACGCGCCGCGGCGCCTCTATGTCTTCGACATGCGCTCCGTCCCGGCACGAGTCGTCGGCCTGATGCAAGCGATCCCCGGCGTGCGCCTCTTCGAGCCCCTCGGAGAGACCTTTGCCGTCGAGCTCGGGTTCCGCCACGCGGCGACAGCCCATCATCCGGTCTCGCCGGTGCCCAGGTCGACCTCGTCGATCCCTTGCCTCCCTTTGCGCCGGTCCGCTCCTTGGTGCGCACGGACCTTTCCCTCGATGGCGGCGGCGCGGCGGCCGCGACGCCCCACGAGGCCAACCTCTCGATGTCCCTCCCCCTGCGCCTCGCCCCGAGCACCGAGCCCTGGCGCAACGTGGTCGCGGCCATCATCCCGGCGGACCAGCGCGTATGGTTGAGCCGCCTGCTCTACGCCCTGCCCCCCCACACCCTCGCCGCCCTGCGCATGGCCATCGGCCAGGACCGCATCTACCTCATCGATCCCTCGGGCATCGAGGGCGTGCCCCTCGGGATCTACTACACCGAGGTCGCCCGACGCATCTACGCGCCCGCCGGCCTGTCCCTGGTCCCCGCCGTCGCCCCGGCGGTCCTCGAAGAACTCCTCCAAGACCGCGGCGATGGTCACGTCTTCTTCGACTCGCAGTCCGGCACGCCAACGGTGGTCGGCGCGAACTCCTT
>JAFDCW010000269.1 GCA_019312705.1 Deltaproteobacteria bacterium | reverse complement strand
AGGAGGAAGCCGCCGTGCGCAGCAGCCTCGGCGAAGAGGTGCATATCGAGCGCCACGTCAGGCGCATCGCCCGAGATGGACGGGATCGCTGGACCGATGACCGACGAAGCGGCGAGCCCGCCGTCGAGCTCTTTGTCTCCCGGGACCGAGGCCTGGCGAAGAAGACGGCCACCCTCCAGCTCGCAGACCCCACCCGCCACGCCGAGGAGATCGGCGAACTTCTCGGCTACCCCCGGTGCTGCGTCGAGGCCTTCACCACCCAGACCGGCCGGGCCGACAACAGCTACGACCGCCTCCAAGTTGCGGCCCGTACAGACCGCCGAGACCGCTGGCCCTGGGAGCTCAACGACCTCGCTTTCAAGGTCGTGCCCTTCTACCCCTGCCGCTACGACTGCCCCGCCGCGCTGGTCCTCGCCCGGGGAGTCCTCGGAGCCCTCGACTCGGATCTGCGCGCGCGCGTCGAGAGGTTCCTCGCTCGCCCGGTGCTCTACTTCCACGACGGTGAGCAGCTGTGGTTGGACGGAGGAACCGCTGCCCACGCCGACCGACTCGGAGCCCGCTTCACGACCCTCGAAGCACGGGGCCCCGGGGCCCAATCCCTCGGGGCGTGCCTCGCAGGAGCAGAGGCCGACGCCCTACGCCTCGACGCCTTCTCGCTCACCGGAACCCTCCGCAACCGGGGGGTCCTCAGCCTCCGGCGCACGGACCCGGGTCTGGGTTTCATCGCGCCTTTTGCCTGACCGAGGAAGCTCCGCCGTCGACCGGCGTAGGAAAGGCGTCATGTCGTCTCGACTCCTCATCTTCTTCGCCCTTTTTGCAATGATTCTCTCTGCCTGCGGGACCTCGCGCCGGACGTCGCCCCCGAGAGATACGAGCCCTCCCCCGGCCGATGGTGGGGCGGACACGGCGCCGCCGCCGGATGCATCCGACCCGGACGCGTCCGGGCCAACCGACAGCGGCCCCCCCCGCGACAGCGCGACCCCCACCGACAGCGCGACCCCCCCCGACACCGCGCCCCCCCACGATAGCGGGCCGGCTCCGGAGTGCCGGGTGCCGAGCGATTGCAATGACGGGATCGCATGCACCAACGACGACTGCATGTCCCCTTCGAATACGTGCAGCAACACCCCAAACGACGCGCTTTGTTTATCCGGCATGACCTGCACGGCCGGCGTCGGTTGCACGGGCATGGCCTGCGACGAGTCCCCGTGTCGGCTTCTCTCGCCGCAGTGCGGCTGCCCCGCGGGAGAGGGGTGTTACCTCACCAGCGCCACCGGCCGATCCTGCTTGCCCGCGGGAACGCTGGTCGAGGGTGCGGCTTGCTCCTCCGACGGAGCGTGTGCGCCGGGCCATATCTGCGCGGGCTTCGGCGTGGCCGCCTGCCTCCGAGCCTGTCGCACCGACGCGGAATGCCCGGGGACCACCAATCTCTGTCTGCTCGGCGCATCGGACGGCGTGACCAGTCTCTGCAGCGGAACGTGCGACCCGATATCCCAAACGGGCTGCCCGCCGGGAGGCAGCTGCACTGTCGCGCGAGAAGACACGGGAGCCCGCCGCGGAATCACGTTCTGCTCGAGCCTCGACGGCCCCGGAGGGCAAGGAGACAGCTGCACCGACGACGACGATTGCGAGGCCGGGTACGCCTGCGGCGGGTTCTGCGGCAAGATCTGCCGCGTCGGCCTCTTCGACTGCCCGGGGGGTACGACCTGTGACGCCCTCGCCGAGAACATCATCGTGGGCAGCACGACCTACAACTTCTGCAGCTGAGATCGCGGCGGCAACTTCCCGCAAGACGGTATTCGGATACTATGCGACTCTGTCGATTCGCTCTCTCCACGTAGAGCGGCGGGCGATGCCGCAGCGAAAGAAGCCTCCATGCAATCGACCGTGCACCCTCCGCTCATTTTCGGCGCAGTCGCGCTCTCGCTCGCACTCTTCGCCTGTGGCGACGACGGAGGCAGCGCCGCAACCGACAGCGGCGTGGTAGCCGATAGCGGCACCGGCGGCGATAGCGCGACAGACACCGGGACCGGCGGTGACGCGTCGACGCCCGCCGCCTGTGCGGCGGCCGGGGCCAACTGCGGCTCGGTCGTCGACGAAAGCGGGGCCGCTGTCGGTTGCGGGGACTGCGTGGCGCCCGAGGTGTGCGGCGGCGACGGGCCCAATCGCTGCGGGGAAGGCACATGCACCCCCCTCACCTGCACCGATGTTGGGGCGAACTGCGGCGACGCGTCCGACGGCTGCGGCGGCACGCTCACGTGCGGCACCTGCGGGTCCGGGTCGAACTGCATGGGCGGCCTCTGCATCGAGGAGACACCGACCGAATGTGACGGCTCCCCGATCAACGCCTGCGGCGGATGCGCCACCCTGCCCCGCGACCCCGGCAGCCCGTGTCCCTGCAGCGGCAGCGTCACCGAGTGCATCCTCGAGCCGTGGCCAATCGGACTCGTATGGTGCGACGACGGGGATTTCGGGGGAACCGTCGCGACCACCCTCGACGCAACCGACGACGGCGTCGACGAGTTCAGTACGTTGATGGGCTCCATCGACGTCCTCGCCCTCGCCGACGACTCCGGTGGCTACCTCGACCAGGACTTCGACCGGTACGAGGTCTTCGTCGACGACACCGTCTTCGGCCGCTTTGAACCCGAGATCGAATACGTGCACCCGGGCGGCTTCTCTGGTGAGATCTGCATCAGTCACGGGGTCGACAACGTCCTGGGGCCTCTTTGGGTCAGTTGTCCCCCGGAGGGCAGCGGCATCTACTCCTGTTGCATGCCTTTCGACGAGGCCGCCACCACCGTCGCCTTCTCGGTCGAGTTGCTCGGCACCGGCGCTCTTCTCGACAACTCCGGCATCTTCCGCATCGAGGTGAAATCCCACGGCGGAGCCGCGATGTGCGCCGACTACACGGTGCGCTACCGCTTCTGACGGTGCACCCCCGCGCAACCCTGCGAATCGGAATCCGACCTCCCTTCGACGAACCTTATGAGACACCGCCACCCGAGGAAGCCCCCATGAAGTCGACCGTGCACGCTTTGCTCATGACTTGCACCATCGCGTTTTCGCTGACGCTCATCGCCTGCGGCGACGACGGTGGCGGCGCCGTGACCGATAGTGGCGCCACCGGCGATGGCGCATTGGACACAGGGACCGGCAGCGATGCCTCGATTCCATCGGCCTGCCAAGCGGCAGGGGCCAACTGCGGTCTCGTGTTCGACGAGGGCGGCAACGAGGTCTCGTGTGGGGAGTGCACCGCCCCCGAAATCTGTGGAGGCGCCGGACCCAACCGCTGCGGCGAGGACATCTGCACGCCGCTCACCTGTGAAGACGTCGGGGCCAGCTGCGGAGACGCCTCTGACGGATGCGGCGGTACGCTCACCTGCGGCACCTGCGGCTCGGGGTCGACTTGCATGGACGGTCTCTGCATCGAAGACCCGCCTACCGAGTGCGACGGTTCTCCGGTGAACACCTGCGGAGGATGCGCGACCCTGCCCCGCGAACCCGGCGCCGCTTGCCCCTGCGCCGGAAGCGTAGCCGAGTGCGTCACCGTGCCGTTCAGCATCGGCCTCGTAGGATGCGACGACGGTGATGCCGGAGGAACGGTCGCGACCGTTCTCGACGCGACCGACGACGACGTCGACGAGTTCAGCACCCTCACCGGGTCCATCGATGTCCTCACCCTCGCGGATGTTTCGGGGGGATACCTGGACCAGGACATCGATCGGTACGAAGTCGTCGTCGAAGACACTACCTTCGGCCGCTTCGAGCCGGAGATCGAATATATGCACCCGGGCGGATTTTCGGGCGAGATTTGCGTCTCACACGAGAGCGACTGGACCTCGGATAATTTGAGGGTTACCTGTCCCCCCGAGGGCCGAGGCGTCGACTTTTGCTGCATGCCCATCGCCGACGACACCACCACCCTCAGCTTCGCCATCGAGTTCCGCAATTTCGGGACCTTTCTCGACGATTCGGGCACGTTCCGCATCGAGGTGAGGTCCCACGGCGGTGCGCCGATGTGCGCCGACTACATGGTGCGCTACAGGTTCTGACTCGGAAGAACCGCGGCGAACTCCGCATGCACGCCGAGAACGTGAAGAACCGTAACGACTCGAATGCGGCGTACCCGAAGTCCATCGGCCTCGTCACACCGTAGTTGGTAGCTCCTAGGCCCTCGACGGCGAGGCCGTCAGCTGACAGGCTGCGCCGTTCATCCCTCCTAGGAGTTCCCGTGAAGCTTGCCCTTTCGCGTCTTTTGTCCCTTCCGCTCTCTCTCGCGCTCTCTCTCGCGCTCTCTTTGCTGCTCGCCCTGACCGGTTGCGGTGACGACTCGGGCCGCGGCGCCGACTCGGGTTCGGGAGGCACGGACTCTGGAATGGTGGGGGACTCCGGGTCAGCGACCGACTCCGGTGGCGGAACCGACGGCGGCGGCGTCGACTCGGGCACGGCTGCCGACACCGGCACCGGCGCCGACACCGGGACGCTACCCCCCGGCGCGTGCACCAACACCGCAGACGAGGCCGTCATGGCGGGCGCCAGCTTCGAATCCGAAGCCGAGACCTGCGCCATGAACTGCATCGCCGCGGAGATGTGCGTGACCGACTGCATGCGCGACGACGTGGGCCTGTCGATGGGCTGCGCTACGTGCTTCGGCGGAGCTGGCCAGTGCGCGCTCGACAACTGCGTCGGCGATTGTCTCTTGGACCCGCGTGGGGCCGCGTGCACCGACTGCCGTCGTATGGCCGGGTGCATCGACGACTACGAGACGTGCTCGGGATTGCCCGGCGCGTGAGCGCCTGAACCGCTACTCGGGGGCATCGGCGATGTGCACGTCGACGCTCGGGTCGAAGAAGTAACCGCCAACACCTGTGACCAGGAGCGGGCCGAGGCCTGTTTTGCGCAGGTTCGACAGCGAGACGTGCAGGCGGTTCTTCGCCGACTTGGGGCTCATTTTTTCGCCGGGCCAGACGGCCGCCGTGAGGCCCTCGGACGAGAAGGGCACGCCCGGTGATGCGAGGTGATGACGAGCGAGGGCGACGAGCAGCCGCCGGACCGCGCTGCGCCGACCGAGGTCCGTCACGGCCTCGGCGCCGATGCGGAACCAACGTCCCTCGGCATGCACCGTGAGCCGCACCCGGGCCTCTTCGGCGAGTTCCGGCGTGCCGATGACCGCCGCCGTGGTCTCCGATGCCCGGACGAAGAGCATTTGAGCCAGGGCGAGGTCCCGAGACCGGGCGCCGGCACGAAGTCCGGCGTGGGCTTGGGCCGCCCGAAAGCGCGTCTCCGCCTCGGACGAGAGCCCAGTGCGCGCGGCGGCCCGGGCTTCGCCGAGGGCGACCTGCCCTCGGGCGAGCTCGACAACGCCATCGATCACCGGGTCACTGCGGTCACCCTTGCTGTGTACCGAGATGTCGAGGCGACGAACCGCTTCGTCGGGCCGCCCCTGGTCTGCGTAGGCCATCGCCCCCAGCCCGGCGAAGATCCCCTCGTATCGTCGGAAGCCGAGTTCGACCGCCGCGCGATAGGCCCAGTCGTGGCGTTCGGCCGCCGCCTCGAGGTTGCCGGCCGCGTGATGGGCAACGGCCAAGTAACCCGAAAAGACGCAAACGAGGCGCCGGTCGCCGACCTCCTCGAGGATCGAGAGGGCCGCGCCGAGCTGAGCACATGACTGCTCGGACTCACCTCGGAGGAGCGTCGTCACGGCGAGGTCGCCGAGGACCTGCCCTTCGAGGAGGCGGAAGCCCTCGGCGCGACAGATCGCGAGGGCGCCGAGCAAGCTCTCCTGAGCGAGGGCGAGGTGGCCCATCTCGAGGTGAACGTTGCCCCGAGAAGCGAGCACGGCCCCCGCGAGGTCATCCCGAACCTCGCCCGCGGCCCCGTGTGCTTCGTCGACACGATCGAGGGCCTTGTCGAGATCCCCCATCTCTTCGTGCAGCATGCCGAGGTCGAGCAACAAGCGCCCGAGGGCCCGCCTATTGCCCTCAGGACGCAGCAGTTCGAGGGAGCGCTCATACTGCTCACGAGCTTCCGGGAGCTCGCCCCGAACGTGCGCCGCCGTCGCGACCCCGTGGCGTGCGCGCCCTTCGAGCTCCGGGTCCTCCGCCTCGGCGGCGAGTTCGAGGGCCCTCTGCCAATCCGCCTCGGCCGCCATTGCCCCGCGGAAGGTCATGCGCAAGCGCCCCCGAACCAGGAGCGCCCGGGCCTCGAGGCGGGCATCGACGGGAGCATCGCCCGGAGCCGCCTCGGCCGCCGCCTGGACGCACCGCTCGACGAGGTCGAGCTGAGGTCGAATCGGACCCCAGGCGCTGACCACCGGCTGCAGGACCAGGGCCGCGCGCAGCGCCATCGTGGGGTCGGTGTCGGGTTCTCGCAGCGCCCCCTCGGCCGCCGCCAGCAGGTTCTCGCGCTCCAGCCGGAGTCGGGCCAGCGCCCGGT
>JAFDCW010001055.1 GCA_019312705.1 Deltaproteobacteria bacterium | reverse complement strand
ATCGAGGGCCGCGGAGACGGTCGCGAAGACGAGGATGCCCGGGGTCGCTTTCAGCGTCCTGCTGAAGGCGGGGCGCATTTTCGCGTCGTTCGTCGTGACCTGGTCGTAGATCAGAGAGACGGCGAGGCCGGCGCAGAAGTAGTCGATGAAGTAGAGGGCGGTGATGCCCACCACGAGGACGACGTACCCGATGACTCCATCGCCGAACAACCCGTACGCGATTGCTAGGGCGATGTTCACCGGAACTGCGATGGCGATGTTGATGCCCATCGGGGCTGCGAGGGTCGGGTTGGCCTTGACCATGCCGAGGACCTCGCCGGCGAACTTGAAGACGCGGAAATACCTAGCGAACATCGAGATCCCTCCAGAGGAGCTCGGGGCCCCGTGAGCGCGGCCGGACGAGCGGCCCCACGGTACCAGAAGTCGAGGTGTCCTTGGCGCCCGAAGGGCGTGTCCTCGAGTGGTGAGGGTGCCGCTGGGGAGCGCAGGTAGGTGTTTAGCCCAGCCCGATGGAGCAGGGAGTGCGTCAGTCCCGGACGACGTAGCGTACGTCGCCTTCGTAGGTGAGCTCGCCGAGCTCGAGCTCTTCGAGCTTGGTGAGCACCTCGAGGCCGCGATATCCGAACGCTCGGGCCCGCGGGTTTTCGATGACCTCGACCTCGCCGTCCTTCTTGAGGAGCTGGAACCGTCGCTGATCGGGGCCGTCTTCGAGCACGCCTTGGACCTTCTCGACGTCGGGGTAGCGGTAGCCGCCGCCGTGGGGCAGCAGATTGGCGCCGACGACTCGGTCGACGACCCCGTGCTTGGTCGCGCGCTCCATGAAACCGACGCGGTCCGCAATCTTTTCGCTGAAGTTCTTTTTTGGCCGGACCATGAAGATCGGATCGTCGGCGGAGATCGTCAGGGGGAAGCGCGCGCCCCGGGCGATGTCTTCGTCGTCGAAGACGTAGCAACCGAGGTGGCACGCGTTCATGGCGGTCATGCCCTGGTGGGTGGCGTTCTCGACGACCTTCCAATCGTCGAAGAGGGCGCTGGCGATGGCCTCCCGGCGGCGCTCGTTCCAGTTTTGCACGGCCATGTAGGAGTCGTAGAACCACCCGGCGTCGTCGCCGGTCATCGTATGCAACTTGCCCCAGGGGGTCTCGAAGATGCGCGCGCGCTGCATCAGTTCTTCGGACTTGTCGTAGTAGATGCCGACGCCAAAGGGCGACTCCGAGCGGTGCTCGTGGCCGCTCGAGTGCATGACGAAGTACGCCGGGGCCTCGGGCTCTTCGCCGCCGAGGCCGCGCTTGGTCTCGACGAGGTCGAGGAAGTGGTTGCCTTCGTGCAGGTCGTACTCGACGTGGATGCCTTCGAGTTCAATGCCCTCCTCGACGAGTTTCTTGGCTCGCACGTCGAGCTCTTCGCGGCTGGGCATCTCGGGGAGGGTGCCTACCAGGACGCCGCAACCGTTCGACTTGATGTCGAGGACCGCGAAGTCACCGCTCCACTGAATGCGGCCGCCGTAGCCGAAGCCCTGATTCCAGCGGGCGACGTTTCGAGTCACGGTGGCGTCCGGAGCCCCGACGAAGGTAGCGTCGGCATCGAGCCCGAGCTCGCGCTGGACGTGGTGAATCTTCGCGATGCCGTAAGGCATGTTCGCGGCACAGAGCTGCTCCCCGACATCGCCGATGCCCGCGAGGAAACAATGCTCACGGGCGCGCTCGAGGTTTGCGTCGTCTTTGCTCATCAAGGCTTTCTAGTGCGTTCGTTGCCCGGGCGAAAGGGGCAGAAATTCCGAGACCCGAGTCGGGACCGAAGGGCCAACGCATCGAAGCCTGCCGCAGGTATCAGTCGTCGAGGGTGATTCGGCGCTGCTCGTCGCCGTCCGAGTCGTAGCAGGTGATCGAGCTCGACTTCTGGCAACTAGAGCCGCTGTCGCCGTTGACGCTGCAACTCTCGCCGGTGACGTCTTCACATACCGACGCAGCTGCGCTTCGGGCCGAGTTGTCGTGGCCTTCGATGCAGACCCGGATGTCTTGGCCGCGGAAGCTGAAGCACTTGGCCTCGGC
>JAFDCW010000268.1 GCA_019312705.1 Deltaproteobacteria bacterium | reverse complement strand
CACGCGAAACCGCAGTTCATCCGCCATGACGGGCGATGGTCCGAGTTGCGTCGACTTGAAGGTGGGTATTGTGAACCGACCCGGATTTCCGGAGATTCCCTGCCACTGGGGTGGGACTGGGGCCGCTGTTCCCACTCTTGGCATGGTTCGAAGGGCTCTCCTCGTCGATATGAGAGCGAACTGGTCCCGGATGGGCTGGCGGGCCCGGGCGAAGTTACGCTTCCCACCGAGTCCGGTTCGCGAGATCAAAGGCACCTCACCCAGCAATCTACGGAGGGCCCGGTGGCGGGGCGGCTGCGCAGGCCCGATCGTGGTCACGTCCGCCATGCGGTACCGAGCTCGCAGCCGTGCCCGCGACCATCCTTCGGCAACTGCGATAGTTAGGAGCGGAGCAGACGCCCCGCCGCCGGGACCGGTCATCCCCAATACACACCACCACTAACAAGGTCACCCGAGACCACCATCTCAAGAACAGTTGGCTCTATTCAGGAATAGAAGGCGTGCTTGGGGGTGCCTCCAGCGGAAGTCAAAGCGTCCGGCAACCGAGCAAGCCCCGGTACCCGCGACATCAACTCCGCCCCTCACAGCGCCAACTCCGCTCACCGCGTCACAAAGCCCCTGGAGCTGGAGGCACCCCCAAGCACGCCGTCATTCCAGCGCACACCCCACCGCTCATGCGAGGCGTCCGGTCTCTTCGAGCCACGCTTCGAGTTCTTCGAGAGCCCGGTCCCCGCCCTTCGAGGTCAGCACATGATCGGCTGCCGCCAGGGCCGTGCGGTGGGCGTCGGCTACGGCGACGCCGACGCCTGCGAGGGCGAAGGTTTCCGCGTCGTCGGGGCCGTCGCCGATGACCAGGACCTCTTCGGCGGGGATGCCGTAGTGGGCGCAGATCTCGGCGAAGGCTTTGGGCTTGTCCGAAACCCCGAGCCACTCGAGGTCACAGCCGAGCAGCTCCATGCGGGTGCGCGCGGCCTTCGTCTTGTTCCGGCTGAGGGGCACCATGATCACCTGGCGGCTGCCGAGGCGCAGCATCGCCTCGCCGTCGCGCACGCTGTAGACCTGACACCAGCCGATGTCGGAGCCGCCGTACCAGGTGGTGGCGTCGGTCAGGGTGCCGTCGACATCGAATGCGACCACTCGGACGGGTCGTGGCAGGCTATCGCTCATGGCGGCCGAGGGTAGCAGACGCATGCGCGTAATCGGGGTGATGAGTGGGACGAGTTGTGACGGTGCCGACGCCGTGCTCCTCGACATCCGAGACCCCGATACACGCCACGAGCCCGACGTCCTCGGCCACGCTTTCGTGCCGTACCCCGAGGCCCTGCGCCGCGAGTTGCTTGCCCCCGAGAGGCTCAGCCTGCCCCGGGTCGCCGAGCTCGAGCACGAGCTCCCGGCCCTCTACGAAGAGGTCGTGCGCAAGTTGTCCGGCTGGCAGAGCGCCGAGGTTGTCGGGTGCCACGGGCAGACCGTCTGGCACGGGCCACCATCGAGGGGCGCGGCGACGCCGCACACGCTCCAGCTCGGCTCTCCGGGGGCCCTCGCCGTTCGCCTCGGCCTCGTCGTCGTCGGCGACTTCCGGGCGGCGGACCTCGCCCTCGGCGGGGAGGGGGCCCCGATCGCACCGCTTGCTCACTACCTCTTCACCCCCGCGGATCGCGCCGGTCGCCTGGTCGTCAACGTCGGCGGCATCGCCAATATGACCTACGTGCCGGCACGCCGCGAGGACGTGCGCGCCGGGGACATCGGGCCCGGCAACATGATCGCGGACTACCTGAGCCACGAGATGACCGGCGGCGCCGAGGCCTGCGACCGGGACGGAGCTCTCAGCGCCCCGGGCACCGTCGACGAGGCCGTCGTCGAGCACATTCTCTCCCATGCGTTCTTCGAACGGCCGGCGCCGCGGTCGACGGGGCGCGAAGACTTCGGCGCCGACTACACCACGGCTCTCACGCGTGCATTCGCGACGCTGCCGCAGGCGAGCCTGCTCAAGAGCGTGCTCGCCGCGACCGCCGCGTGCATCGTCCGGGGAGCGGCGGACTACTCAGCGAAGGAGCTGCTGATCACCGGCGGCGGCGCCAAGAACCCGACGCTGATGGCCCTCATCACCGAGCGCGCCGGCGACGTGCCTGTATTCTTCGCCGAAGACGGGCCCTTCGCTCCCAGCGTGCACGAGCCGGCGGCGATGGCTCTCATCGCGGCCCGGACTCTCCGTGGCCTGCCATCGAATCTGCCGGCGGTGACCGGCGCCTCGCGGCCCGCGGTCCTCGGTGTAGTCGCCCGGCCGGCGCCCTGACCCGCTTTACGCGCCGGTAATTGCGCGGAACGACGCCGTCAGCTCTTCGAGGATCACCTTGCCCCGGGCCGCGGCGGCGCCGGCGTCTTCACCGTCGCCGATCTCGACGCGCACGTCGAAGTAGAACTTCACCTTGGGTTCGGTGCCGCTCGGCCGGGCCATGATGCGGTGGCCGTCTTCGAGCTCGAAGAGCAGCACGTTGCTGGCGGGGTAGACCGTAGCCTCGGTGTCCCCGTTGGCGAGAATGCGCTCGCGAGTCTCGAGGTTGCTGAAGGCGAGCACGCCCCGGCCGCCGATCTCCTTCGGTGGATTCGACGCGAGGCCGTTCATGATCTCCTGGATGCGCGCGGCGCCTTCGTTGCCTGGCAGCACGACCGCGACCTGGGTCGAGAGGAACATGCCGTAGCGCCGCCAGGCGACCTCCAGCTCGTCCAAGACCGTGCGGCCCTGGCTCTTGCACCACGCCGCGAAGTCCGCGAAGACCGCCGCGGCGCTTACGCCGTCCTTGTCCCGGACGTGCTTGCCGATGGTGTAGCCGATGGCCTCTTCGTAGCCCATCGCGAAGCGCAGGCCGCGTTCGGCTTCGAGGCGGATGGCTTCGTTGGCGATCCACTTGAAGCCGGTGAGGGTGTGCTGGAAGTAGGCGCCGTGGGCCGCGGCGATGTCCCGGAGCCATGGGGAGCTGACGATCGACGAGAGCACCATGCGGCCCTCGCCCCCGCCCTTGGTCAGGACGTAGTGGGCCAGTAGACACCCGGTCTCGTTGCCGGTGAGCATCTGGTATTCGCCGTCTTCTTTTCGGATGGCTACGGCGAGGCGGTCCGCGTCGGGGTCGTTGGCGAGGACGAGGTCGGCGTTCTCCTTCTTGGCGAGGGCGAGGGCCAGGTCCATGGCGCCTTTCTCTTCTGGGTTGGGGAAGTTCACCGTGGGGAAGTTCCCGTCGGGCTCGGCCTGCTCGGGGACGGAGAAGACCTTGTCGAACCCGGCTTCCCGGAGCGCGACTCGGGCGAAGCGGTCGCCGACGCCGTGCATCGCCGTGTAGACGATGGTGAGGTCCCGGGGAAGCTCGGGCGAGAGCAAGAGCGCCCGGGCACCGTCGAGGTACCGACGCTCGATGTCCTCGCCGAGGATTTCCCGGAGGCCCTGGGCGACGGCTTCCTCGCGACCGAGGCGAGGCAGGTCCGTGACGTTGTCGATCTTGGTGATTTCGCCGGCAATGCCGCCGTCGTGGGGCGGGATGATCTGGGCGCCGTTTTCCCAGTAGACCTTGTAACCATTGTAGGCCGGGGGGTTGTGGCTCGCGGTGACCATGATCGCGGCGGCGCAGTTCCGGTCGAGGGCGGCGAAGGCGGCGACGGGGGTCGGGACGGTCTGCTCGAAGGTGTAGGCCTTGAAGCCCGCGCCGCAGATCACCTCGGCGGCGTCTTCGGCGAAGCGCTGGCTCTTGTGACGGCCGTCGTAGCCGATGGCGATGCCGCGGGAGGCGGCGTTGTCCACCTTGGCCTTCACCCAGGCGACGAGGCCGGCGGTTGTGCGCAGGACGACCCGTCGGTTCATGCGCCGGGGCCCGGCACCGAGGAGCCCGCGAAGGCCTGCCGTGCCGAACTCGAGATCCGCGCTGAAGCGGTCGGCGAGGCCCTCGGCGTCGTCGTTCTCGAGGAGGGCGTCGAGCTCGGCGCGGGTCTCTTCGTCGGGATCGTCGTCACGCCAGGAAAGAGCGGTCGCCCGCAGCTCGTCATCGATAGTTGCCATCGGCGCCCTTATAGCTGGGCGGGTGGGGGTCGGTCGAGGCGCTGGAGATCGGCGGAATCACAACTGAGGCTCGGGCCGTTCCGCTCGAGCACTCCAGACCGGGTTGCGCGCGATCAACTCTCCGGCCGCCCCCTCTGGGAAGGTCGCCTGAGTCCGATCATGCGCCTCTTCGAGCCCATCTCCATCGGTCCGGTCACCATCCCCAACCGGATCGTCAAGTCGGCGATGGCCGAGGGGCAGTCCGACGCGTCGGGGCACGCGCTCCCGGGCCTCGCGCGCATGTACGGGCGGTGGGCACGAGGCGGCGTTGGCTTGGCGATCACCGGCATGGCCCACATCCGCCCCGGCTATTCGTTCACCGACCGGGAGATCGGGCTCTACTGCGACGCCAACGTCGAGCCGCTCCGGGCGGTGACCGCCGCGGCCCATGAGCACGGCGGGCGTATCTTCGCCCAGCTCTGCCACGCGCCGCCCCAGCTCCCCCGGGCCAAGGCCAAGGAACTCGGCGCCGTGGCCCCGTCGGGTGGATTGTGTCGCACGAACCTACGCTGGGGCCGTGGGCTCACGGGCGATGAGCTTCGGCGCTTGGCGAAGGACTTCGGGGCCGCGGCCCGGCGCGCCCGGGAGGCGGGCTTCGACGGGGTTCAGCTGCACGCGGCCCACGGCTATCTCTTGTCACGAATGCTGAGCCCCCGGGACAACCGCCGGACCGACCGCTGGGGCGGCAGCTTCGAAGGACGCCTCGCCTTCCTCTCGGAGGTCTACTCGGAGGTGCGCCGCGGCGTCGGGGACGACTACCCGATCACCATCAAGCTCAACGCCCACGACGGCGTGCGCGGCGGCCTCGACGTCGAGACTTCGCTGAGGATCGCCCTCGGCATCGAGTTCCCGTTCTTGCGGCCGGTCAAGCCGGTCCTCGGGCCGATCATTCGAGGCCTCTCGCGCTCCGTACGCCTGCGCGAAGAGGCGTACTTCGCCCCCCTCGCGGAGCGCTTCGCAGGCGTCCTGAGCATCCCAGTCATCTGCGTCGGCGGCATCCGAACCCTCGCGACGGCAACGCGCCTCGTCGAAGAGACGCCGGTTGCCATGGTCTCCCTCGCGCGCCCCCTCGTGCGCCAGCCGGGGCTTCCCCGGGCCTGGCAGCGCGGCGAGAGCTCCACGGCCCAGTGCACCTCCTGCAACGAGTGTTTCGTGCATCTCGGCTTCGGCCAGCCGCTCCGGTGCTGGAACAAAACCGCGTAGGGCGGGCGCCCGACCGACCGCAGGGGCCGGCTACTTCAACGCGCTCAGCTTGTCTCGGTGACGGGCCTGGGCCGCGTTGTACACCGACTGTTCGAGGCCGAGGGCCGTCGCGAGGCGGCGCAGGTAGTTGGTCTCGGCCATCGAGAGCTCATCGTCGGCGGCGGCGAGGTCGAGGAGGACTTCGAGGATCTCGACGCGCTGCTCGCGCTCGGTGAGCTTGCGGAGGTCGCGGACCCAGTGCTGGTCCCCGGCGGCGACGACGCGGCCGATGCCCTCACTGAGGACGGTGCAAATGGCGTCTACTCCGCCGGCTTCCAGGCCATGCACGCGGCCGAGCTCTTCGCGCACGTGGCGCTCCTCGGCGGGGCTGTAGTCCTGGTCGGCGAAGGCGACGGCGGCTAGGAGCCCGGCGATGGCGGTCACCACCGAGCGGGTTTCGTCGGTTGCGTCGACCATGTGTGCGGCCACCGTCTGCGAGAGGGGGTCGGCGGACTCGCTGGTCTTGCTGGACGTGTCGTTACCGTCGAGCAGATTCTTGAGGGCGTCGATGAGGCTCACGGCGTGGCAGTGTACACGGTCCCGAAGCCAACCTCCCGGGGGTCATTCGGGGGCGCTTCAGGGAGCGGCCGTGCCCGGGGCGGGGAGAAGCGCGTCCCCCCCCTCATGCATGACGCGTCGGATGGTGCCCTCGAACCGTAGTTGGCCGTCCTGGATGGTGATGGTGCCGTTCGTCCCAATGAAGAAGGACGGGTCCCCGTCGACCGCCGTCTGCTCGGGGTCCCAACCGTCGACGAGGCCGTCGGCGCTGCTCGGCCACGTGCACTCGAAGAAGCCCTGGCCTGAGCCGCCATAGAGCCGCTGGCCGGAGCACTCGAACTCCGTCTGGCACCAGAACAGGTTGGGGCTCCGCTGCAGGTGGTTCACCTCGAGGGGGCACACGGCGCCCACTTCGACACCAGGGATGAATCCGACGTCGGTGACGACAACCTCGAAGCGGGCCGTCGCGACCTTCGTCTCTTGTGCGCTGCCGACCGCTTCGATCGGCCCCGGGGCGTCGGGGAGCTCGAGGCCCGGGTGGCCTCCGCCCCCGCCGGGGCCTCCGAGGGGAGCCACCGAGGGCAGGCCCCCGCCCAGGCCGCCGAGGCCCTCGGTCATCAAGATTCCGACGATGGCCGGGCCGACGCAGCTCCCCGCGACGCCGAGGAAGAGCAAGCCGCCGCAGCCCACACCGATCCAGGTCCACAGGTTGCCGCGTTTCGCTTCGCCGTCTCCCATCGGCGCTGACCATACACCGATTTGTGCGCTACCTTCCGCCGCGATGGAGGCTGTCCAAGGACCAGACCAGGTGTCGTCGAGCGGCCCTCGGCGCGCCCACGAAGAACGGCGGTCCCGGTATGACACCGAGCAGGCGGGCCTCGACGCACGCCAGGGGCACCTCGCCCTCGCGCAGCTCGGGGCCTTCCTCGGCGCCGCGGTCGTCGGCATCAGCGGTGTGAGCCAGGGCTCTTTGCCGATGATCGGGGGGGGAGCGCTTTTGGCGGTTCTTCTCCTCGTCCTTCGCGCGGTGCAGGCCAAGGTCATCGGGGCCCGAGACATCGCGCGGATCCGCCGCGATGTTCACGTCCGGCACCTCCAGCGCCTCGATGGAGAATGGATGGAGCTCGCCTCGACCGGCGTTGACCTCACCCCGAAGGACCACCCCTACTCCTTCGACCTCGACCTGATCGGCCCTGGGTCACTCTTCCAGCGCCTCGACGTGACCCACACGGTTCGGGGAGAGAAGACCCTCGCGGCCTGGCTCGGGGAAGCGGCTCCTTCGGAGATCGCCCGGGACCGTCAAGAGGCCGTCCGCGAGCTGGCCCAGGCCGTCGACCTTCGTCAGGAGCTCGAGGCCTCGGCCGAGATCGCCGGGGGCCAGGAAACCCTGAATAAGCTGGGCAAGCTGGACCCCGCGCCCTTCCTCGAATTCACCCGAGCGGCGCCCTTCGTCACGTCCCGGCCATGGCTCACGCCGTTGCTCTTCGTGCTCCCGCCGGTGACGGTCGGGCTCTCCATCGCATCGTTTTACGATCTCGTTCCCCAGTGGGCCTTCGGCCTCGGGGTGCTGGCGCAATCGGCGCTCTTCCTCTGGAGCTCGAGGGCCGTATTGCCCGTTCTCGATCTCATCTCGGCCCGGCGGCGCTTCGCCGAGGCCTATGCGCGGATCTTCGAGACCATCGAGGGCGCCGAGGTGCATGCCCCGGCGCTCGTTTCCATCAAGGAACGCCTCGCGGCGGGGGGCGTGGCGCCGAGCAGTCACATGCGTCGCCTCGACCGTTGGGCGGGCTTCGCCGAGCTGCGTACGAACGTGCTCATCCACTTCCCGGCCAACGTCTTTCTTCTCTGGGACCTGCACGTGCTCCGCGGCCTCGAGCGTTGGAACGAGAGCGTCGGCTCGCACATGGACGACATCTTCGACGCGGTCGGTGAGCTCGAGGCCCTGGCATCTCTCGCGACCCTCGCCGGAGGCGACCCTGCGGCGACGTTCCCCGACCTCGTCGATGGGTCGGAGCCCTTCGAGGCGACTCTCTTGGCTCACCCCCTGCTGACCGCCTCGGCCCGTGTCGCCAACGACGTGTCCCTCCGGGGCGCCGGGACCGCGCTCATCGTCACCGGCTCGAACATGGCCGGCAAAAGCACGCTGCTCCGGGCAATTGGTCTGAACCTGGCCCTGGCCTACGCCGGCGGTCCGGTCATCGCGGGGTCGATGAAGGCCCCCCGGGTGCGCCTGCGCGCGAGCATGCGCGCCAACGACGACCTTCAGCGCGGAGCGAGCTACTTTCACGCTGAGCTCACGAAGTTGCGCGGGGTCGTCGTCGACGCCGACGACGATGGGGCGCCGCCGATCTTCTTCCTTCTCGACGAGCTCCTGCGCGGGACCAACGCCCGGGCCCGGCATCTCGGGGCCCGGAGCGTCCTGATGCACCTCTTGGACCGTCGCGGCACGGGCGTCGTCGCGACCCACGACGTCGCTCTGGCGAAGCTCGAGGACGAGCAACCGGAGCGCGTGCAAAACGCCCACTTCACCGACGTGATGCAAGACGGCGAGATGTACTTCGACTACCGCCTCAAAGACGGGGTCGTGAAGAGCAGTAACGCCCTACGGCTCTTGAAAATGGCTGGAATCGACGTGCCCGACGACGATTCACCCGTAGATTGAGCTTCGTCGGTCGGATCTCGCCGCGATCGGGCGCGCCTCCGCTATACTCGCCGGGCGATGCGCGGTCACCGGGACTACCTGGGGGGACTCACCCAGCTCGGACGGACTGAAGACGCCGATGAGCGCCGGGCTCTGTGGCGCCAGTCGATGGCCACTTTGGCGAACGAGATCGCCGTCCAGCGCCCGGTGCCCCTCGAAGGCTACGACCCCGAGGCGTTGCGCCGGACCGTCGACGTCTGCATCGCGACGAAGCTCATCGACGAGCTCGACTTCCTGTCCCGCCCGGCGGCGGCGGCGTCGCTCTACGAACTCGCGGCGGCGCTCCCCGATGGGCCCGCCCGGCGGCAACTCGGACGCCGGGTCCTCGGCCACCTCTACGACGGTGACGCCGCGACCTTCGTCGCCCTGGCGACCCAGATGGCGGTGGGTTCTCCGAAGGCGCTCTCGGGGGCCCCGGTCCGTGCCCGGGTGGCTCTCTGCCTCGCGCTGCCCCTCGGTGCTGGCGCCCGAGCCGACGTCCTGGCCCTCGCCCTGATCAGTCGCAAGGAGGTCGAGCGCGAATGGCTCACCCTCCCTTCGACCGGCTCCCTGTCCTCGCGGCGCCTCGCGGCGAGGCTGCTCGAGCGGGCCGCCCGAGAGGCCGCCCGGAGGGCCGGCCAAGGGGACGAGTCGGGGCTCCGGGTATTTCAGACCAACTCGGTGAAGGCGGCCTGGGCGCGGCTGCTCTCCGACCGTGAGTCCCTCGTATGGCGCCACATCGCCACGGCTCGCGGGTTGCTCTCGGAGGCGGTTCCCGAACACGCCGGCACGATCGAGCGGCACCTCGAGACCGGGCTGACGCCGACCGAGTGGCGCCGAGCTGCGGCGTCCATCGCCGCACGCATCGCGGTCGCGCCGAAGGAGGCGATGCGGGCCATTCATGCCTTCCTCGAAGGCGGCGTCATCGACCGCGACCGCGGCGTCGCCGGCGCCATGATCCTCGGCCTGCCCCGGGCGGCGGAGACCGAACCGGAGATCGTGGAAGATCTGTTGCCGATGCTGGTGCGGAAGGGCGGGCTCGACGCGACCGAGGCCCTCGTCGAACTTCGCCGCGAGCGCCTCGGTGGTGAGGTCGGAGCCTGGGCCTCGGAACTGGCCCGGGCCGAACTACGCCAGATGGCCGAGGCCGGGACCGAGGACGATGGCACCAGGGCCATGGTCGAGGCGCTGCACGACGAGCTCGCCGACGAGGCGGCGCGGAACGTCGTGACCCTCCCCGACAAGATCGGCCTCGCCCTCATGGCCTTTGCAGAGAAGGGTCCCCGGCCGGCCCACGAGGCCGCCCACGAGCTCGTCGAAGCGGCGGACGGCACCCTCGGCATGATCGAGCTCACCCGTGAAGACAGCGAAGGGCGCGTGCACATCTGCCGCGCTCTCCGGGAGCTCGATCTCGCGGTGCTCGAGAAGGGCACGCTCATCGACCTCTTGATGCTCGGCGCCAAGCCCGGGGGCCAGGCGCCAGCAGCCGAGCAGATAGACGCGCTCTTCGGCCGCCTCTCGCGCTACCTCACGGAGAAGGAGCGCGTGCCGATCGATACGCCGGGGCCGGTCCCGCACATGACCTTCCGGATCCGCCGCATGCGCGCGCTCTTGCACCTCGTCGACGTCGACGAGGGGTACGCACGGGGGCAGGCGGCGGCGCACCGGGAGCGGCGCCTCGTGACGGTGAACGCGCTCCTCAACCGCGTCACTCACGACAAGGCGACGCCGCTCCGTCGCATCACCTGCGCGGCCGCGTCGCGGGCTTGCGACGCCCTCGTCCGCGAGGATATCTGCGAGGTCAGTGACATCGTCCTCGCTGCGGGTCGGGCCGTGCACGACGACGCCGACCTCACGGTCTTCGCCGAAGCGACGATGAACCCGGAGATCGAAGCGATCCTCCGGGCTTACCTCGCCCTCGGGGAGGAGGTTCGGACGAGCGCTCGCAGCGGCGCCTCGGAGCGCGCCTCGATCGACGCCCTCCGGAGCTTCGCCCAGGCCCTGCCCGTCGCGACCTCGCCTCGGGTTGAGGCGCTCCGAGGGGGAGTCATTCGCCTCGCCGCGGCCCTCGAAGGCGTCGCGATGTCCAGCTCCCTGCGCGAGCTCGCCGAGGGGTCCGAGGGGACCCTCCTCGCGCCCCTCGAGGCGGCTGTGATGGAGCTGGCCCAGCTCGCGGCCGGGGCCCACCGTCGCCTTGGCGGCGAAGTGGGTGAGGCTCCGGCAAGCGGCGCCGCGATTCGCATGGTGGACTTTTCCGTCGAGCGCGCGATTCGCGGCAACCGCGAGAGCCTAGGAGACTCCATCGAGGCGGTGGGCGAGTCACTGCACCAAGAGCTGCTCCCGCGCCTCGCGGATGTCACGCTCTTCGTCCTGGGCCGCGTCCTCGACATGCCCCTCGATGGGCCCCGCCGAACCCGCATGAGCTTCGTGCCGAAACCCTCGGTCAAGGCACCGCTGCCCGCATGGCTGCCGCCGGGCCGCACCCTCGGAGGCTTCTACGTTCTGAGAACCCTCGGAGCGGGGGCCGGGGGCTCGGTCTTCGTCGCCCGGCGAGCAGAGCAGAAGACCGACGAAGGGGCCGACAGTTTCGCCCTCAAGGTTCCCGAGTACGACGGTGCCGCAGCCCAGACGCTCTCCGAAAGAGAGTTCCTCGACATGTTCCGCGACGAGGCGGGCGCGCTGCTTTCTCTCCCCGCCCACGAAAACCTCGCCGGCTTCGTGACCTTCGACGCGGGCGCCCAGCCGAAGCCGATCCTCGTCATGGAGCTCGTCGAAGGGCCTACCCTCGAGCGCGCGCTTTCGATGGAGGACATCGACGTCGACCGAGCCTTCGAGATTATCGAGGGCATCGCCGACGGACTGATGG
>JAFDCW010001054.1 GCA_019312705.1 Deltaproteobacteria bacterium | reverse complement strand
CAGGGGGCCCCGGAGGTTCGGGTCGACGGCCTGATGGTCGACGACTGGTACGCCGTCGCGAAGGGGTCGTCGATCGAGTTCGGGGGAGCCACGCTGACCGTGAGCGAGGGCGCCGGCGTCGTCGACACGTCTTCCCTGGCGAGCCGCGTCAGCGATCCGTCGGACGTCAACCTGGCACTCGGCGACGCCGCAACGGCAATCGCCAAGCCCGGCGCAAACTACGATGCCCATTCGGTCCCCAACGCAGCAACCGCGATTCTCCAGCCCCGGGACGTGCCGGTGCCGGCCTTGAGCGGTGCGGCGACCCAAATCCTCGGCCCCTCGGGCAGCGACGACGAAGCCGCGGGACGCATCGCGGCCTTCGAAGCCGACCTCGGCAGCCCACGGCAAACCGAGCAAATCCCGGCCGCCGGCGGGCTCCCGGGAGCGCAGGCGACGCAGCTCGTATCATTGCCTGAACAACGGCCCGAATCGGGACCGACAGGGGAGAAGCGGCGCCCTCCCCCCCCGCGCTTTGGGCAAAACGTCAAAGTGAACCCGGCCGCCGCACAGCCACCATCAGCGTCCCCGGCACCTGCCCCGGCGTCCGTCGCGCCCCAACCGAACGCGGCCCCGGCGGGCCCGAGCATCGACCCGGCGGCGAGTCCGGAAACCCCCGCTGCCCCCGCCAGCCCCTTCGCCGCACCGCCGGCGTTTGATGCCAAGGCGAAGAGGAAGAGGAAGCTCGGCCCGTCCGGTAAACGTTCGCTCCCGACACGGACCTGGATTCTCCTCGGCGCGGTCGTCGTGGCCCTCCTCGTCGTTTCGTTCATGGGCGACGACGAAGACCTCACCTCGGCCCCGCCCCCTAGTGCAGGCCAAGGCGCAGCGGCCCCAGCCGCCGATGGCGGCGGCGATGGAGGAGCCGCGGACGTCGTGGACTCGGGCACACCGACCGACGGATCGCTCCCCCCGGCCGATGCGGCCCCCCCCGAGGACGCCGGGGCGACAGAGCTGACCCCCCTCGAAAACCGGGCGGCCGAAGCCGTGATCGCCAATCATTTCGGGTTGGCCTTGGGGCTCTACACCGAGCTCGCAGAACGCCACCCCGACAACGAGGCCTACGCGGCGACGTGCGAAATCTTGCGAGTTCGTATCCAAGCCGCCTGCCGAAACGGTGTCGATCAAGAAGGAAACGCATGCGAGGTCGACTGATGCACTCGAGTTCGGTTGCGGGCCGAGGCCTGCTGATCGTTGTGGCGCTCTTGCCGGGGCTACTCCTGGGCGCATGCGAAGACGAAACGCCGCCCCCTCGCTTTCGAGTCACCTTCAGGGCCGAGGCGGATGGCGCGGCGCTCCCGGGAGTGCGCATCACGGCCGACGGTCAGGTCCTCGGCGCGACCGGCGACTCGGGAGAGCTGGGTATCGAGATCACCGGCGCCGAAGGCCAGGCCATGGTGATCCAAGCAGAATGCCCCGAAGGGCATCGGCAGCCATCGCAGCTTCCCCTTCTGACGCTACGCGCCTTCCAGGGCCTCGACCCGGCGGCCCACGCTCGGGGCATCGAGATGAGCATCGAATGCCCGCCCGCAGAGCGCCACGCGGTCGTCGTCATCCGGGCTCTCGATCAGGATGACAAGCCCGTGGCCAACCTCCCGGTCAACGTCCGGGGCCACGAGGTAGCCCGCACGAACGACGGCGGCGTCGCGCATCTGCACTACGCCGTGCCCCCGAACTCGACTCTCCGGGTCAACCTCGGCACGGACGAAGTCGAGAACATCCGGCCTCAGAATCCCGGGCGCACGTTTTCGATTGCCGACGCCGACGAGATCTATGTGCTCGATCAGAGCTTCCAGCGACGCGTCCGGCGACGACGACGTGGGCGGATGCGCAGGACGATGGCAGCGCCGGTCACCCGCATGGGGCCGGTCCGCATCAACTGACCGGCGCGTTGGCCGGTGGGGCGAGGGCTGCGTAGGGGTGCGCAGGACTGTTGGTGACCCGGCTGTTGAACACGGTTGAGCGCGATGACGGCGTGCTTGGGGGTGCCTCCAGCTCCAGGGGCTTTGTTGCG
>JAFDCW010001053.1 GCA_019312705.1 Deltaproteobacteria bacterium | reverse complement strand
CCACGCCATCTTCGCCATGGTCGTGCCCTACTGCATGATCCACTACGGCAAGCCCTTCCCCGAGACCATGGGCGCCATCGTCGCCGGCATCCTCCTCGGGACCCTCGCGATGAAGACCCGGTCCATCTGGAGCGGCTTCCTGATCCACGTCTCGGTCGCGGTCGCCATGGACGTTGCGGCGCTGCTCCAAACGAGCGGCATGCCGACCGAGTGGTACCCGGCTCCGTGGTAATGAGGCCCTCCGGTTGACGGAGATTGTGGTTTGTCTCACTTCCGTACCCGGGACCGGTTGCGAGTTTCGGGCCGAAAGACGGTGTGCGTGTACACTTATGCATTGACCGGATCGCCGAGGATTTCCCTCGAGGGCCCGGTCACACCAGAATCGCGATGCCGTGAACGGGACCGACAGCCAAACCCCTGAAGAAGACGACGCGTCGGTGTTCCTTCGACGATTCCTCGATCTCGTCGCCCGAGGCAAGTGGATCATCCTTGGCACGACCCTGATCGTGACCGTTGCGGCGACCTTCTGGACGTTGCGCCAAGCTCCGGTCTTCCAGGCGGATTGTGTCATCGAGTACGATACCCAGCCCCCGCGCCCCCTCGGCACCGGCGTCGAAGAGGTGCACGGCGAATCCCACTACTGGCTCAGTCGGGAGTTCTTCGATACCCAGAACGAGGTCATCGCGAGTCGCCGCGTCGCGGAGCTCACCGTGCTGAGCTTGTCCCTGCATCTCGACCCCGACTTCATGGGTGTGCCCGAGGAGTCCCTCGGCGACTGGACCGGCGGCGAGGTGTCCGACGCCGCACTGATTCTCCAGGGCATGCTGACGGTCGTGCCCGACGACGCGACTCGCTTGGTGAGCGTTCGTATTCGTGCCGGCAGCGGGGAGCGAGCGGCGGCACTCGCCAATGGGATCGCGGATGCCTACGTGGCGCGAAGCGTCGAGTCGAGGTCGGCGTCGACGGTAGCGGCCCTCAGGTGGCTGGGCGGGCAGCTGGACGGCCTCGGTGTGCAACTCTCAGATGCAGAGCTCGCTCTGCATGAGTTCCGAACTGAAAACGACGTACTCGCCGTGTCTCTCGAGGACCTGCAGAACCTCATCGTTGCCGAACTCGAGGCTTTTCACCACGAGCTCACCACGGCCCGGGCCGAGCGCATCGAGCTCGCGGCCGCCCACCGATTGCTGCGCGAAGCGGGCCGACGCGACCCGATGGACATGCCTGGTCGCATCTTCGAGGAGAGCCTCACCATCGAGCGCCTCCGCCAACAGATCCAGGAACGCACCGCCGAGCTCGCGACCCTCAGTGGTCGCTACGGCGCATCCCATCCTCAGATCACGGCGCTCACCCTCGAGGTGGACGAGCTTCGCAGCCAACTTCGCGGCGAGGTCGATAACTTCGTCGCGGCATCCGGCATCCGCCTGAGGGCTACAGACGAGCGCATCGCGGGCCTCTCGGCGGTGGTCGAGGGGGCCAACGACCGGGGCCTCGCGCTCAACCTCAAGGGCATCGACTTCCGGCGACTTCACCGCGACCAGGAGAGCAAGGAGCGCCTCTACAACCTCGTGCTCCAGCGCGTTTCCGAGACCAATGTCACGTCTTCACTCGAGTCGAGCCACGCATCGATCCTGGACCGGGCGCTCATCCCGACAGAAAAGGTGAGCCCGAGCATGAGCAAAAACGCCGCGCTGGGCGTCTGCGCCGGACTGCTCCTCGGCTTCATGTTCACCTTCCTGCGCGAGACTCTGTCGCGGTCCGTCGCCACGGTGGAGGACGTCGAGGCGTTGGGGCTCAGCGTCCTCGGGATCTTCCCACGAACCGACACGACGCCTCGGGTGAGACGTCGGGGCTTTCGCCTCACCAATGGCGGGACGCCAATGGCCCCCGTCGAGAACGCCAACTTAATTTCACATACCCATCCGGCATCGATCGCCGCCGAGTGCTGCAAGACGATTCGAACGAACCTCATGTTTCAAGCGGGGGCGTCCTCGTTGACGACCCTCCTGGTCACCAGCCCCAACAGCGGAGAGGGGAAGACGACGGTTTCCACGAA
>JAFDCW010001052.1 GCA_019312705.1 Deltaproteobacteria bacterium | reverse complement strand
CAGGGCAAGGCAGAGCCACTCGTTGTAGACGCTGGTCGTGAGGTCGACGTGCTCGTGCACCCGGCCGAGAGGCAGCTTGAAGATGTGGGTCGTGGGGGTGGTGCCGCGGGGACGAAACCAGGAACCGTCTTGCTTGAGCAATGCGGTCTTTTCCTGCGCACCGGCGATGGAGATCCGGAAATCGTCGTCCTCGATCATGCCTAGGGGGTACTGCCGGTACCCCCGAAGGATTCTGGCGATTTCGGGCTCTGCCACCGGCGTGGCCGTAACCGCGCGAACGGGCTTCATGTCCAGCTGCTGCGAAAGCTGAAGGGCACCCACGCAGTCGGCACCAGCAGCGGATAGTAGATCGAAGGGCGCCGTTGTCCCGGTGCGGAGTGTGCGCTGCATGCGCTCGCGGATGGTCACGTTGTCCGGAAGGAGGTTGTCGAAGTAGTTGGAGACGAGCGAGCCACCAAACGGCTCGGAGGAAAGGGGAAGCGAAAGCGAGATCGGGATGGCGTCCTCGCGCTCAAGCCAGTCGGCCACGTAGGTCAGGCGTAGGCCCGCCCTCGGGCTGTGGGTCAGAGTGGCGACGGGATCGCCGTTCATGGCGACGTGGAGCTTCCGGTTGATGGAGCGTCGTCCCATGGCGAGGTCTACTTCCAGGGGCTCGCCGGAGGCGTCCGGCGCGACTTGATGATGAGCTCGAGCTCGACGGCACTCATGACACGCAGAACGGTGGCGAACGTGGCTCGCGTCACTCCCTGCTCGATGTTCGAGATGGTCGCTTGGCGGACGCCAGAACGTGCCGCAACCTCACTCTGAGACAGCTGAAGTCGACGTCGCGCGTCGCGGAGCGCGCGGCCGAGGGTCGCGTGGTCGTGTAGAACGATGGCTGCCATGGAGTCCTCCCGGTGGATACCGGTCTATACGGCCTATAGTATAAACCAATCCACATACGCTAGGGCGTATATTTCGATATTTATACGGCATCGCGTATAGTTTCGACAGCCTACGGCATCGGCGTCATGTCGATGGGCCCGCCGCCTCCGCCAACCCCTGCCGGCATGGGGACGGGAAGAATGCCCACGCCGTCGAAGTTGGTGTCGTTGTCCAGGTAGGAGACGCCGTCGGACAGCCGCGTGGTGTCGTAGTCATCGCTCTGCACGCAGGCGCCGATGAGACAGCCTTCAATGTCACCGTCGCGTAGGTCCAGCACGCCTTCCTCGGCGACATAGACGCCACAGACCGGCGCGTCTTGGATGAGGAAGCGCGCGATGTGCACGTTCGCTTGCGTCATCGCGACAATGCCGTGGCCGGGATCGCCGGGTGCGAGGATCACGAGGTCTTCGACGTGCACGACCGACTCCTCGAACGACGAGAGGCCAAAGTGGGAGGGCTCGTCGATGTGCACCCGCTCGGCATCGAGGGTGCTTCCGCCGATCACCTGAATCCCGCCGCCGTGCGTGAAGAGGTCGGTCACCGTGACCTCGGCCCCGTCAAAGATGTTGACGCCGAAGTTCACCTGTTCGAAGCGTACGCGCTCGAGCACGAGCCTGCCGCCGTTGCACGATGCGCCGCCCCACTCCATCAAGGGGCCCGGGATGACCTCGGCGACGTGCATGTCGCGAAGGACCAACTCCCCCTCGAAGCTCGAGGCGGCCATCCCTCGAACGCGGTCCGCTCGCAGTCGGTCCACCGTCGCCGAGCCACCGGCCTGCGCGTGAACGGCGCGGCCCCAGGTGCCGTCGGTATTGCCGCGCGTATCCTCGACGATGATGTCTTCCGCCGTGAGAGTGGACGCATCGAGAACGCCCAAGGCGACGATTCCAGTACGGCGAAAGGTCCCGCGTTCGATATCGACGGTAGCGCCCCCGGTGGCCATCAGGCCGAAGCCGTCCCGCGGTTGCGGCGTGCGACTGCCGTCGACGACGATGTCTCGTGCGCGAAGCGTGCTACCCGTACCTACCCGTACCTTGCACGTACATCGTGACCGACGTCGCATCGCGCATCTCGACCCGGTCCAACTCCATCACCCCGTCGATGCGCACCCCCACGGCCGAGCCGGCAACGTCCTCGTCGGGATAGTGCACGACGACATCTTCGGCTCGCAGCGTCCCGCTGATGGCCGTCAAAGCGAAGCCGGACACATCGGCGAACCGACCACGGCGTAAGGTCAGGTCGCCGCCCGAAAGCGCCAGCACCGCGCCGACCTCAACGCCACGGGCCCGGTCAACCGCCCCGCCGGTGGCAAAGTACGCGGTCCCGTTGTTCATGTCGGTCGGGTTTTGCCGCGTATTGGTGACGACCGTATTGGTCACCGTGGCCGTGGACGCGCTGATGAGAACGCCGGCGGTGTGACACTCGGAGCCCGAAAACTGGTCGATGGTCGCGGTCGACCGCTCCTCGATCGCGATGCAGACGCCGAACGCCCCATCACTCGTGCGGGGCGCGACGTCGCGTACCGAAACGCGACGAACGGTGGCGCTGGCCGTCAGGACGACCACCCCCGCATCCGACACGGACGAGATGTCGACCCCTTCGATGAGCACGGACACGCCGACATCCACGAAGATGCCGCTATCGATAGTGTCTCGGATCGAGACGTCATGCACCTCCGCGAGAGCAGGCCCCACTCCCGCCACCAAGATCACCGGCATGTCTTCGACGGTGCTATTCGTGAGAATGGTCTCGGCGGGGCAGGCGCCAAAGAGCGCAATGCCCTCTTCGAGGAAGACCACTTCGTCGTAGGTACCAATGCCCACGGCGATCACATCTCCATTGGCTGCGGCTGCGACCGCGTCGGCGATGCGGCGGTAGGGCGCGGCGCGCACGCCCGTACCACCGCCGGCAGCGCTCGCACGCACGTAGTGCACCCTGCGCCCCGAGGGCAGGCTCGCCGGCCAACCATTCGCCGGGCAGGCCGCACCCACCGGCGCACATCCGCCGGTGCCCGGGAAGTGAGCCTCGCCGACGGGGCAGGCCGATGGCACGTCGGTGCCCTCGGGCCACGGCGAGCATTCCGCCGCGCCGCCCTCGAGCGCGACAGAGCGCCAACCGTCCGGGCAATCCCACTGCATCGGCATGGTCGGGGCCGGGGCCGCCGGCGCCGTGGGGGCGATTGGCATCACGACGTCCGCGTCCCAAACGGCGACCCCGCTGTCCCGAAGGGTGCCTCCGTCGGGTGAGTTGGGCTCGTCACCGCACGCCGCGGTGAGGCTCAGCAACAACAAGAGTGGGGCAAGGGCCGGACCGCTGCTAGATGGCGCGTCGATGCGACCATCATACGATGCGCGGCCTCGGAGCACCACCGTTGGGCGCGCGGGCGCTCGTCTAAAACGCCAGAGAGGACCCGACGTGCAGCATGACTTCATGCACATTGAGGTCCTCCTCGTCCGCAAGGCCGAGGCGGCTCTCGGTATGAAGCGCAACGGACCCTCCGATGAAGTCGATCCGCTCGGTGGCATTGGCTCCCGGGTCGAGGTCGGTGAAGACCGAGAAGCCGACTTCGATCCCGTCCTTGACGGTCACCGCCCCGCCGAGGCGCCCGTTGACCATGAGCGCCCGGTCGACGTTCACGTTCGGCGACGAGAGGGGCAACGCGACATCCACGTCGGCGGCGATGCGCCATTTCGGGAACGCGAGCGATACGCCGCTTCGGATGCGGGCCGGTTCGTAGGGGTCGGCAGAGGCCTCGATGTCGCCGTCGTCCTTCAACTCCGAATCGAGGAAGGGGCCAGCCTCGGTAATGGCACCCACGGCGTAGATGCTGGTGGTTCGCGTCTGGCCGAAGAACGCCAGTGTCGGACTCTCGAACGAGACCCCGAACGACAACTCGTCGGTCGCGTCCCATTGCGCACCGACCGTGAGTCCGGCATCGACCAACTTCGAAGCCGCCGGGAAGCGGGGACCCGATTCGTCACGATCACGCCTCGCTGCACTGGTGATGGCTG
>JAFDCW010000267.1 GCA_019312705.1 Deltaproteobacteria bacterium | reverse complement strand
ACCCGCGTCAATACTCGCATCGATACTCGCGTCGTGTTCCTGGAAATCGAACCGACAGCCACTGATGCCGGTGACTGCGGTGACAGCCAGCAGTAGCGGGAGTAGTGGCATCATGGGCAATTTACCACACCGAGGGCAAAAGGGCCCGCTGCGGCCGGGGCCGGCGGGGCTCTGGTGGTCCGTACCCTCGCATGCTCGGTGGGCAGCTCGTTCGGCAATGTCATCGGCGCCCGTGCGCGACCCGATACTACGCTCGCCCCTCGAGGACCGCGAGCTCCGCCTCGGCAGCTTCGAGCTGTTCGGCGACACCCGTCCAACGCTCGGTGAGCTGGTCGAGCTTGTCCTGGGCAGTCTGTAGGTCGGCGAGCAAAGTGAAGCGGCGCTTCTCGTCGCCGTAGACCTCTGGGTCTTCGAGTTCGGTGGCGCGCCTCTTCTGCTCATCCTCGAGCTCCGCGATGCGCGCCTCGAGCTCGGTGCCGGTCTTCTCGAGGGGGCGCAGCTTCTTGCTGCGCAGCTGTCGAATCTCGGCTTCTCGGCGCTTCCGGTCCTTTTCGTCGGCCTTGTTACGCTTGCGCGTCTTTCCGACGTCGGCATTCGCCTCCATGGCTTTGCCGCCGCCCTGCGGCTTTGCCGGGCTGGAAGACGCTTCGTCGCGCTCTTCCATCGCGTACATGTATTCGTCGAGGGTGCCCGGATAGGTCTCGACGCGGCCTTCGGCGACGTCCCAGATGCGCGTCGCCAATCGGCGCACGAAGGCCCGGTTGTGGCTGACGAAGATGAGCGTGCCGTCGTAGGTCGACAGGGCCTCGGCGAGGGCTTCGGAAGACGCGAGGTCGAGGTGGTTGGTCGGCTCATCCATCAGCATCAAGTTGCCCGGGTCCACGAGCATCTTGGCCAACGCGACGCGGGCCCGCTCACCACCGGAGAGCACGCTAATTTTCTTGTCGACGTCGTCACCGCTGAAGAGAAACGCCCCGAGCAGCGAGCGCACCCGGGTGACCCCGGCGTCCTGGGAATGGCCGTAAACTTCTTCGAAGACCGTGCGGGACTTGTCGAGGGTCTCGGCGTGGTGCTGGGCGTAGTAGCTGACCTTGACATTGTGGCCGAGCTCGACGGTCCCCGCCGTCGCACCGACCTCATCGGCCATCACTCGAAGCAGCGTCGTCTTGCCGGCGCCGTTGACGCCGATGATGCCGATGCGCTCCCCGCGGGCAACCGTGAGGTCCACCTCGCGAAAGACCGAAAGGTCGCCATAGCTCTTCGCGAGGTTCTTGACGGTCAAGGGTTCGTTGCCAGCCCGGGCGCTCGGCGGAAAGGTGAAGCGCATCGACCGGTGGGTCTCGTAGACGTGCACCTCGCCCATCTTCGCGAGCTGCTTGATCTTGGACTGCACCTGCGTCGCCTTGGACGCCTTGGACCGAAAGCGGTCGATGAAGAGCTGGGTCTTTTCCTTCTTTTTGGCCAGGTTCTTCGCCTGGGCCTGGAGGATCACCAGCTCTTCTTGTCGGAGTCGCAGGTACTCCTCGTAGTTGCCCTTGTACTGCCGCACGCCCTCAGGCTCGAAGGTGAGGCACCGCCGGATCTGCTCGTTCAAGAACTCCCGGTCATGGGAGATGAGCAGGAACGCGCCCTCGTAGCGCTTCAGGAACCCGGCGAACCACGCCACCGAAGGCATGTCGAGGTGGTTGGTCGGCTCATCGAGGAGCAGAACGTCGGGGCGCTGAAAGAGCAACGCCGCGAGTACCGCGCGCATCTTCCACCCACCGGAGAGCTCTCCGATGTCCCGAGCGCCGTCTTCGGTCGAAAAGCCGAGGCCCGAGAGGATGCGTCGGGCCGCGTGCTCGGTGAAGTGAATCTCAAAGTGGGTCAGCTCTTCGTGCAGCTCCGCGAGGCGCATCGCGAGCTCCATCGTCTCCTCGACGTCCCCCTCGGACCCGCGGGCGGCGAGCTCGGTTTCGAGCTCGAGGGCCTGGGCTTTGAGCTGCTCGCGCCCGGGCACGCTGGCGAGGACGAAGGAGAGCAGGGGCGCGCCGCCCGCGATGGCGATGTCCTGGGGCAGATAGCCGATGCGTACCCCGGTCGAAGTGCGGATGGTGCCGCTGTCGGGGGCCTGCTCGCCGGCGATGAGGCGCAGGATCGTGGTCTTGCCCGAGCCGTTGGGGCCGATGATACCGATCCGGTCACCGGCGGCGACGCGCAGGCCGAGCTCGTCGACGATGCAGCGCTCGCCGAAAAAGAGGGATACGTCTTCGAGTACGACCAAGCTCACGGCGCGGGGTCTAGCCCGGATCGGGGCTCCCTGCATCCGCCATTGTGCGCTGAACCGTCAGATTCAGAGCCCGCGTTAGCCTACGAGCGCTCTAGAGTTCGCCCGGGCTCATGCTGGGGCGCTCGGAGAGGCCGAGGGTGTATTGGGGCCGCTGCCCCCCTTGGTAGGTGCCGACCCAGATTCGGTACGGCCCCGGCGGAAACACCCCGGAGATCGCGGGGTTGGTCCCATCGGTGTCGTCGTTGCAGAGGAAGGACCCGTCGGCTCGCTGGATGACCAGGGTGATGTCCGTCGCGGAGCGCGCGAGGATCTTCAGGAACGGGAAGTTCCCTCCGGCGATGAAGAGATGGTCCGGCACCTCGGAGACGTAGCCCGGGCAGGCTGGGTCCCAGGTCAGCGCCTCCACCGATCCCCCGGCGCTGCCCGTGGCCCGGTAGAGGTCCGGGGAGAAGCCAGGGGAGAGCGTGACGGTCCCGAAGTTTGCGCGCATGTCGCCCGGGGAAGGCGGCGCCGTCGTCGCCCCCGCCGGCGCCCCGGGGACCCCGAGGGTGCTGATGTTGACCGACGTGAGCTCGGTGAAGCCGAGATTGTAGGGCGCGAAGATGCCTTGTTGGTAGCTGCCCACCCAGACCTTGTAGGTGCCCTGGGGAAACGTGTGGCCGGCCAGGATCGGGTCCTGGCCGGAGCTGTCGTCGTCGCAGAGGTACGTTCCGTCAGGCTTCTGGACCACGAGGGTCGTATCCTCGGCACCGCCGCTGACGAGCAGGCGCAAGGTGGCAAAGCTGCCGCCGGCATTGAAGAGGTGGTTGGGCATCGCCGCGACGTAGCCGCGGCACGAAGCGTCCCATGTACTCGCATCGACGGGACCCCCACTCGTCCCGGCCTCGACGTAGGGGTCGGGCATGAACCCCGGGGCGAGGGCGATGGTGGTCGTCTCTTGGACCGGAACCACGGGCTGCACCGGAACCGCGGGCTGACCGGGGACGACGGGCTGACCGGGAACCGCGGGCTGACCCGGGACCGCGGGCTGCCCAGGGACCACGGGGTGTACCGGAACTACGGGCTGGCCGGGGACCGGAGGGGTGAAACCAGGGGGCGGCGGCGGCGGCGGCGGGTCCTCGTTGCCGCAAGCGGCCAAAGGCAAGACGACGACGGCGACGACGACGAGGACTACGAGCGCAGGCACGAGCACCGCCGATCGGCTCATGGGCAGGTTGATTCCGAGACCCTTCCTCATGCGTTCCCCTCCGAGTGGGCCCGATGGTGCCGCTGCGCCGTCCCCCGGGCAAGGCCCGCTTGGCGCCTCCCCCGAGAGGGCCGAGGGGACGGCTACAGGTTGATGCCGCAGGCGTCGTTGGTGATCTTCCGGAGCACGGCGAAGAGCTCGTCCCCCGTACCCTTGTCGTGCTTCCAGGCGCCTACGTCGTCATCCCAGCTGAAGTGCCAGCCCTGCCCCGCCCCGGCGAGCCACATCTGTTGGGCAGCGCTCTGGGTATTGACCACGCACCGGCTGCCATCCCGGTAGCGAATGGTGACCACGTTGCCCGTGGGCTCAGCGTCGGCGTCGTCGACGTCTACGTCGTCGAAGAGGTCGAGGATCTCGCGGAGCGCCTCGTCGGCGAGCTCCTGATAACGCTTATCGTCCATGGCGCATTCTCCGCCGACCTCGATAGGGCGGTGTCGCCCTCAGCGCAAGAGGGAGAAGAGCCGCTCCAGCATGTAATAGGTGAGACCCCAGACGACCCTGCCCTCCACATCGAAGGACGGGAGCTCGAAGTTCTGGCCCTCGTGCACGAAATGCTTGGTCGTCGCCGTACTCCTCGTGATCATCGGGCCGATCGGCGCCCAGAGGGCCTCGGCGACCTCGCGATTGGGGGTCAACGGGGGAACCTCGTGCACCTCGAAGACGAACTGGGAGATCACCATACCAATGCGGCGCGCGCGGGCGATCGCCTCGGTGTCGTCGAGACGCCCGAAGAGCTTCGCATCGGCCCCGAGGTCGAGGCCGAGCTCCTCACGGGTCTCCCGGACCGCGGTGGCGAGCAGATCGGCATCATCCGGGTCTTTCCGGCCACCGGGGAAGGCCATGTGCCCCGACCACGGGTCCTCGGGATGCTCGGCCCGACGAATCAGGAGCACCTCGGGGCCAGCGGCTCCCGGACGCAGAACTGTCGCGACCGCGGCGCGTTTTTTTGCCTCGGCGATGACCCGGGGCTCCCTCGCCTCGAGGGCTCTTTGCAGGGTCGGGAGGTCGACGTCGGCGGGCACCGAGTAGTTGTGAGGGCTCGGCCACCCCGGCGCAATGGCGTAGCCCCGGGCGGTGATGGCGAAACGTGGGAAAAGTTCGAAAAGTTCGGACCGTCCCCCCTCTACTCCCCTTGGCTTCTGCTACGTTCGCGCCCCCTATGATCCCCCGATATACGCCCCCCGATTTCGCCGAGCTCTGGTCCGACGCCCGCCGCTTCCGCACCTGGCTCGACGTCGAGCTCGCCGCCGCCGAAGCGATGGAGCGCGCCGGCACGGTGCCCCCCGGTACCGCTGACAAGATCCGACCCTTCGCGGACCGCCTCGACCCGGACCGCATCACGGAGATCGAAGCGACGACCAAGCACGACGTCATCGCGTTCTTGACCCACGTCGAAGAGCTCGCCGGAGAGCCGGCGCGGTGGCTGCACCTGGGCATGACGTCGTCGGACGTTCTCGATTCGGCCCTCGCCATCTTGATGCGGGAGGCGGTGGACATGCTCATCGCCCGGCAGGAGAAGTTTGCCGCCGCCCTCGCGAAGCGCGTCGAGGAGCACCGGAAGACGCCGGCCATCGGGCGGTCCCACGCCATTCACGCCGAGCCCGTGACCTTCGGGCTCATCCTCGCCGGTCACCTCGCCGAAACGAGCCGCGGTCTCACCCGCCTGCGCACCGCCCGCGAAGAGATCGCCGTCGGCAAGATCGCCGGCGCCGTCGGCACCTACGCCCACCTCACCCCCGAGATTGAGGCCGACGCCCTCGGCCGCCTCGGCCTGCGCCCCGAAACCGCCGCGACGCAAATCGTCGCCCGGGACCGCTACGCCGCCGTCTTCAATGCGATGGCCCTCGTCGCCTCGGGTATCGAGCGCCTGGCGGTGAACGTCCGCCACTGGCAGAGGACTGAGCTGACCGAGGCCGAGGAGCACTTCACCAAGGGCCAAAAGGGCTCGAGCGCGATGCCCCACAAGCGCAACCCGATCCTCAGCGAGAACCTCACCGGCCTCGCGCGCATCGTGCGCATGGCGGTGATGCCGGCCCTCGAAAACGTGGCCCTGTGGCACGAGCGGGACATCAGTCATTCGTCGGTCGAGCGCATGATCTGCCCCGACGCGACGACCACCCTCGGCTGCGCCCAGGGACGGGCGACCCGGCTCATCGAGAACCTCGTCGTCTACCCCGAAAACCTGCTCGAGAACGTCGAACGGACCGGGCGCCTCTGGGCGAGCGAAGGCGTGCTCCTGGCCCTCGTCGGCAAAGGCCTCGGGCGCCAGGCGGGCTACGTCCTCGTCCAGCGCAACGCCATGAAGGCGTTCCACGGCGAGGGGGAGTTCCGAGAGCTCCTCGAAGCCGACGAAGAGATTCGCGCCCACCTTTCGCCCGAAGAGATCGGCGAACACTTCGACCTCGACCACGCCCTCGCTCACGTCGATACGATCATCGACCGCGTACTACTGGAGGCCAAAGCCGCATGACCGTCGACGACAACATCCTGAGGGGTGGCCTCGCCAATACCCTCGACGGCTCGAACCTGGACGTGCTCGGCACGAAGTACGAGGGCAAGGTCCGCGACAACTACTCGACCGAAGACGGTCGGCGGTACATCGTGGTCACGGACCGCGTCAGCGCCTTCGACCGGGTCCTGGGCACCCTGCCCTACAAGGGCCAAGTCCTGAACTCCCTCGCTGCCTGGTGGTTCGACCAGACCAAGGACGACGTGCCCAACCACGTCCTCGAGGTCCCCGACCCGAATGTGATGGTCGGCATCGAGTGCGTACCCCTCGAGGTCGAGATGGTGGTGCGCGCCTACATCACGGGCGTGACCAGCACCAGCATCTGGACCCACTACGACCGCGGCGAGCGAGTCTTCTGCGGCCACACCCTGCCCGAAGGGCTGAAGAAGCACCAAAGGCTCCCCGAGTCGATCCTGACGCCGAGCCCCAAGGCGG
>JAFDCW010001051.1 GCA_019312705.1 Deltaproteobacteria bacterium | reverse complement strand
CGGCTTCACCATGCGGACACTCAAGAGCAAGTGGCACGAGGAGTGGGCGCGCAAGGACGCGCCGCCCGCGGCCCCCGCCCCCTATCAATTGCTGCTCTTCGCCGAAATCAAACAGTCGGGACTCGACTGGAACCTGCCCGACTTCATGACCGAGGCGGCGGGCCAGGGCGTCGGCTTCATCGACAGCATGAAACCCGCGCGACAGATCGTCTCGGACATGGTGGAGGAGGCCTACGAGGCCTTCGATCGGGTCTTCGGCGAGGACGAGGACTGAGGGCCGGGGCCAGGCAGGGGAAGACGCAGAGCGGGAAGCCGAGGCGAAGAACGGAGAAGACCGCATGACCCACAACATCATTGTCGAACGCGACGTCATGGTCACGATGCGCGATGGCGTGAGGCTGGCGACCGACATCTACCGCCCCGACGACGATGCCCGGCACCCGGTGCTCGTGAACCAGCACCCCTACGACAACGACATGTTCCTCGTGGTGCACGAGCTGCTCTTCAGCCCCCTCATCGCGGCCCAGAGAGGCTACGTCGTGGTGAGCACGGAGACCCGGGGCCGATCGGGCTCCGAGGGCGAGTGGCGACCCTATGGAGACGAGGGCAAGGATGCTTACGACGCGGTCGAATGGGCCGCGGAGCAGTCTTGGTCCGACGGCAATGTGGGCCTCTATGGTGCCTGCGCGTTGGGGCTCGCGGCCATTCAAGGGGCGGTCGAAGCGCCGCCCCACCTGAAGGCCGTGTTCGCCTACATGACGGCCACCAACTTCTACAACGGATGGACCTACTCGGCGGGCGGCGCCCTGGAATTGGGTTTCCAGATGTCCTGGACGTGGACGATCCTGGCACGCGACACGCTCTCGCGGCTCGGCCTGGAGCCGAGCGCCCTCGAAGAGGCGGACAAGAAGCTCGTGGAGGCCTCCGCCGACATGATCGGATCGGCGAGCCATCTGCCCCTGATTGATTTCCCCGCCTTCCAGGGTGGAGCGGCGCCCTACTGGCGCGAATGGTTGTCGCACCCGAGCTACGACGCCTTCTGGCAGAAGGTCGACAATGTGTCACGCGCCGAGCGCATCCAGGTCCCCGTCATGCATCTGAGTGCGTGGTACGACACCTGCCTGAAGGGCCACATGGATCTCGACCGAGCGCTGCGCGAGCGGGGCGACGAGCGGGTACGCGACCAGCACCGAATGATCATCGGGCCGACCGACCACAGCGCCTACTACAACAAGCGACCCAGCTGCGCGGGGCAGAGGGATTTCGGCCCCGAGGCGTTGACGGGCGCCGATGTCCTGTCGGGCATGGTGTTCGAGTGGTTCGACCATTGGCTACGGGGCGAAGCGCAGACCCTGATGCCCGACAGCCAGGTCCGCTACTACCAGATGGGAGAGGGCTGCTGGAAGGAGGCCGCCTCCTGGCCGCCGCCGCACACCGTTCGAGCCTACTATCTCCACAGTGGCGGCCAGGCCAACAGTCGGCTGGGAGACGGAGTGCTGAGCGTGGAGACCCCGGGCAGCGAACCCGCCGACAGCTACGTCTACGACCCTCTGAACCCCGTCCCCACCACCGGTGGGCGCAGCATGATCGATGTCCCGACCGGCGTCGAGAACCAGGCCGAGGTCGAGGAACGTCAGGATGTGCTGGTCTACACCACGCCGCGTCTGGCCGAGCCCCTTGCTCTGACGGGGCCCATGACACTGGACCTCTTTGCGAGCAGCGATGCTCCCGACACCGACTTCACGGCCAAGCTCGTGGATGTCGAGCCCGACGGCTACTGCGCCAACATCGCGGAGGGCATCATTCGGGCGCGCTATCGCAATGGCTGCGAGAAAGAAGAGTTCCTCGAGCCCGGCGTGGCAACGAAGTTCACCATCGATCTCTGGGACATCGCGCATACGTTCGCGCCGGACCACCGGATCAGGCTGGAGATCTCGAGCAGCAACTTCCCCCGCTTCGACCGAAACCTGAACTCACACGAGACCCCGGCACTGGGCAGTGCCGATGATGCGCAGAAGGCGGTGCAACAGGTCTTTCACGATGCGGCGAACGCGTC
>JAFDCW010001050.1 GCA_019312705.1 Deltaproteobacteria bacterium | reverse complement strand
CTCTTCTCCACGCGGTGCTCGAGGAGCCCATCGACCGCCCGGCGCCCGGTGGTCAGGGCGAGCCAATGGTCGACGAGGTGCCCACCCTCGGCCGCTGCGGCGAGGGCCTTCGAGGCCGTACCGGCCTGGGCGAAAGCGACGAGGCCCGAACACGCCGCATCGAGGGGCTGGGGGCACCGGAGCCTCTCACCGCGCACGGCTTCGAGGCGGGAGACCAGGTCGCCCCAGCGGTGTGCCCCGGCGACGATACTCGCGATACCGGCGGGTTTGTCGACGACGACGACGCCGTCACCTTCGAAGGCGAGCCAGTGTTCTTCGAGGGGGTGAATGAGCGCAGACAGCGCTACCAGTCTGGGATGCAGAGTCATGGGAGGGAGGGCGGCACGCGTGCGGCAGGTCAGCACCCGGACGCGGTGGTCAGTAGCTTCGGTCGCGCAGTGCTTCGGGGATGAGCCGGGAAGGCTCCCCGGTCGTGGTCACCCATAGCTGGTGGGCGGCTCGCGTGGCAGCGATGTGCAGGAGATGCCGGGCCGCGGCCTCCTCGGGATAGGCGGCCTCGCTCACCTCGAGGAGGATGACGTAGTCGAACTCGAGGCCCTTGACCTGCCGGGCGTCGGTGACGTCGACCCCCGGCTGGAACGGGAAGTCCTGCTCGGCGATGCGGCGCACGTTGGGGACCTCGGCGTTCTGGAGGCCCTGGAAATAGACGTCCGCCTGCTCCGCGTACCGCGCGATCACGGCCACCGAGGTCTGGGGCTCGGTGGCCATCAGGTCGCGAATCGCCTCGCCGAGAAAGGCGACGGCATCCCCGGCATGGGCAAAGCGGAAGAGCTCGACGGGAGCCCCACTGCGCTGAGCTTGGCCTGGCTCCTCGTTGCGCAGAGGGCCGAGCACGTCGTTGGCGAACTCGATGATCTCGTGGGTCGAGCGGTAGCTCAACTTGAGGGGCTCGACGTCGACGCGATCGAGGTCGAGGTCACCGAGCAAGCTCTTCCAATCGCTGAACCCGTTGGTGAGGTGCAGCCGCTGGGCGAGGTCTCCGGCCATGGTCACGCTCTTCTGAGCCGAGACCGTGTCGAGGATCACGCTCATCTCGACGGGGCTGAGGTCCTGGGCTTCGTCGAGGAAGACGTGTTCATACCGAAGCACGTCGCGCTTCCGGCCGAGGGCGCCGCGCATCTTCTGAATGAGACGCAGAAGAATCGCGTCGTCTTCTCGGTCGAGGGCGACGAACTCGTCATCGTCGTAGCCGTCGTCGGCGTCCTGGCTTTCACCGTCCTCTTCGCGCTGGCCGCGGCGCGGCTTACCGCCGCGGGCCACCATGTCTTCTTGGTATACGATGGCCCGTGGGCACTTCCGGGTGCACCACTCGAAGACCGTGCGCAGCTCCTCGTCGCTGAACCCCTCCCGGCTGTGGCGGGCGATGCCGTCCCGGATGAGGCCCTCGTCGGTGAGGATGTCGGCCCACGCGCTGACCACATCGCGGCTGGTCCGGCGCAGCTCCCCGGCCAGGCGCTCGAGGGCGTGGCGGGAGCCGAGGGGGATCTTCTGGGCTTCGGACTTCGGGTCCTTCAGGAAACGGCCGAGCAGGTCGAGGCGATGACCGGCCGCCTGCCCTCGGGTGCGCCGCCAGCGGTCGAGGGCCAGCCCAGCGCCTTCGAGGGAGTTCGCGTGGTCCGTGATCTGCTGGTCCACCTCGACGGCCCGGGCTGCGATCCACTCGTCGACGATTCGCAGCATCGCGGGGCTCTTCTTGAGTCGCACGACCGCGCTAGGGGTGTCCTCGTCGTAGGGGCCGGGCAGGTTCGGAAGGTGCTGGGTGCGCAATCGATGGGCCCAGCGCTCGTAGGTCGTTACCAACACCCCCGGCACGCCGAGGGCGGGCAGGACCCGGGAGATGTAGCGGGCGAGGGCATCGTTGAAGACGATGACCAACATGCGGTCGGCGCGGAAGCGCTTGCGGTCCTGGAACGCGAGGTAGGCGAGGCGATGCAGCCCGATGGTGGTCTTGCCGCTCCCGGCTCCGCCCTGGATGACGACGAGGCCGGAATCCCGAGC
>JAFDCW010001049.1 GCA_019312705.1 Deltaproteobacteria bacterium | reverse complement strand
AGGAGGCTCTCGAACGGCTGCTCGGGGACGCGAGCCAACGGCAGCGCATCGCCGGGGTCCTCGAGCCTCTCTACGAGGCCCAGGGGGCCTACGCCGAGCTCGCCCGCATCCTCGAGGTGCAACTCGAAGATCTGAGCGACCCGAGTTCCCAGGTGGGGCTCCTCCTGCGCATCGCCGAACTCGCCGAGGTCAAGAACCACGACATGGACAAGGCGCTCACGGCGATTTCGCGCGCCGTGACCCTCGAGCCGTCCGACACCCGAGCCCGGGAAGAGCTCGCTCGCCTCGCCACCATTCAGGGGGCGGAACCGGCCCGCGCCCGCGTGCTCGCGGAGGCCGCGGACGGGGCCGAGGACACCTACCTCGTATCCGAGCTCCTGATGGAACTCGCCCGTCTCTACGACGAACACCTGGGCGACCTCGCGAGCGCCGAGAAGGCCTACACGCGGCTGATCGAGGTCGATGGCGACAATCCGGACGCGGTGCTCCCGGCCTCCCAGGCTCTCGAGCGAATTCACCTGGGTGATCAGAAGTTCGAGCTCCTGGCCGAGGACCTCCGGAGGCAGGTGCCCCTCGTCGATTCTCCCGACGCCAAGCGCGGCCTTCTGATTCGCCTCGCGGATCTGTTCGAAGACACCCTCGAGAATACCCATGGCGCGATCGCCGCGCATCGGGAGCGCCTCGACAACGATCCGAACGATGTCGACGCCATGCTCGCCCTCGAGCGCCTCTACGAGCGGGGAGAGCAGTGGCAGAGGCTCATCGGCGTGCTCCAGAGTCGCGACAACGCCACCGAAGATGACGCTGAGCAGCAGGTCATCGGCTTGCGCATCGGAGAGATCTACGAAGAGAAGCTCGACGACTCAGACAACGCGATCGTCGCCTTCAACGAGGTCCTGGGTCGTTTCGGGGCGTCCCGGGAGACCCTCGGGGCCCTCGGCCGGCTCTACGAAAAGACCGAAAAGTGGGATGACCTCCTCGAAGTCGTCGAGCAGGAGCTCTCCGAGGTCGAGGACGTCATCGAGCGGGCGGGCCTGCGTTTCCGCGCCGGCGAGCTCATGCGTCGGCGCACCGGCGATGTCGAACGCGCCATCGAGGCCTACTCCGAGGTGATGGCCATCGTGCCGGACCACGAGGGGGCCCTCGCTGCCCTCGAAGCGGTCGTCGCTGGGGACGATCGTCAATGTCGTACCGCCGCGGCGCGCGTGCTCACGCCGCGCTACGAGGGCACGGCGGACTACGAAAAGCTCATCGCCGTGCTCATCGTTGCGGGTGAGTCGGACGACCCCACCGAGCGCCTCGCATCCCTGCGTCGCGCGGCTGAGGTAGCCGATGTCGGCCTCGAATCGCCGAGCCGCGCATTCGAACTCACGGGGGAAGCCGTCAAGGCCGGGCTCGGCGACCCCGACCTCGCTGGCATGCTTGCGGACCTCGAGCGCCACTCGGTCGCCTCGGAGCGCTTCGCCGACTACGTCGCGTTGCTGCGGGAGATAGCCGCCGACGTCTACGACGGAGACATCTCCCTCGAGATCCTGCTCAAAATCGCCGATTCGGCGGTGTCGCGCCTCGAAGACGACGAACTCGCCGCCGAGTACTACGACAAGGTGCTCGCGGAGTCGCCCCAGCATGCCGACGCCCTCGATTCCCTCGAGGCCCTCAAGCTCCGCCAGAACGACCACCGTGGTCTCCTCGAGGTGCTTCGGCGCAAGACTGAGCTCGCCGAGGACACCCCGGCGCGGGTTGCCCTCCTGTTGCGCCAGGCCGAGCTTTCGGAGACGTCTCTCGAGGACGTCGACGCCGCGATCGACGCATACGAGCAGGTGCTCAATCAAGAAGTCCGTCCGGCCGCCTTCGACGGCCTCGAGCGTCTCTATCGTCGGGCCGAGCGCTTCGACGACCTCGCGTCGGCTCTCGAGCGGCGCCTCGACGCCATCGTCGGCGGGGCCGAGGGCAGCGCCGCGGATGTTCGCTATCGCCTCGGACGAGTCTGCCAGCTCCAGCTCGAAGACACCTTCCGTGCCATCGAGTGCTATCGGGAGGTTCTCGGCACCGACGTCGG
>JAFDCW010001048.1 GCA_019312705.1 Deltaproteobacteria bacterium | reverse complement strand
CCGTTTTCAATACCGGCGCAGCGTTCGGCGCGATACAGGACTTCATCGAAGCACGGGTAGAGCGATGACCGACAAATCGACGAAGGACGTCATCTGGGAGTCGGGGCTGAGCGTCAAAGCCGTCTACACCGCCGCCGACGTCCAGGAGACCCGAGGGGGGCAAGGGGGTCAGGCAGAGGAGAGCCTCGACGCCAACATCGGCGCCCCCGGGGAGTTCCCCTATACCCGCGGCATCCACCCGGAGATGTATCGCAAGCGCCCCTTCACGATGCGCCAGTACTCGGGCTTCGGCACCGCCAAGGAGACCCGGCAGCGCTTCCAATATCTGATCGAAAACGGCCAGACGGGCCTCAACGTGGCCTTCGATCTTCCGACCCAATGTGGCCTCGACTCGGACGACCCGATGGCCGAGGGAGAGGTGGGGCGAGTCGGCATGGCCGTCGACACCCTCAAAGACATGGAAGAGGCCTTCGACGGCATCGACCTCAACGAGATCTCCGTCTCCCTCACCATCAACGGCGCCGCCGTCCCGATCATGAGAACGACATTCTCAAGGAGTTCATCGGGCGGGGCACTTGGATCTTCCCGGTCGAGCCGTCCATGAAGCTCGTCGGCGACACGATGGAGTTCTGCGCGAAGAACGCTCCGCGCTACAGCCCGGTCAGCGTCTGCGGCTATCACATCCGCGAGTCGGGGGCGGACCCCGCCCAGGAGATGGCCTACGCCCTCGCCATCGCCCGGGCGTACCTCGACCACGCGATCGGCCGCGGCCTCGACGTGGATCAGGTCGCGAGCGGCATCTCGTTCAACTTCAACATCCACGGCAACCTCTTCGAACAGGTCGCCAAGTTCCGCGCGGGGCGTCGTCGCTGGGCCCGCATCGTCCGGGACGAGTATGGAGCGAAGAAGCCCCGGTCCTGGCAACTGCGGATGATCGCCGGCGGCGGCGGCGGCGGCCTCACGATCGAACAGCCCGAGAACAACATCGTCCGGGGCGCCTACTACGCGCTCATCAGCGCCTTGAGCGGCACCCAGACCATGGCCCTCTGCTCCTTCGACGAGGCCTACACGATCCCGAGCGAACACGCGGCCAAGATATCGCTGCGCACCATGCAGATCCTGACCCACGAGATGGGCCTCTGTGACACCGTCGACCCCCTCGGCGGATCGTACTTCGTCGAGTCGATGACCAACCAGATGGAGGAGAAGATCGTCGACCTGATGAAGCAGATCGAGGCCGAAGGGGGGATCGTCCAAGCCGTGGCCGAGGGACGCGTCCAGGCCGCGGTCAACCGCTCCGCCTTCGAGCGCCAACGCCAGGTCGAAGCGGGTGAGATCAAGAAGGTCGGCGTCAACTGCTTCGTGGAGGAGGGGACTGAAGCCGAGGTGCAACTTCACCCCTACCGCGGCGACGAGGCGCAGGCCCAGGTCGCACGCCTCGACCGCGTCCGAAACGAGCGAGACGCCGCAGCGGTCGACGCGCTCCTCGAGCGAGTACGCACTGTCGCGACGGCCGGTGACAACGTGATGCCATCCGTGATGGACGCGGTTGAAGCGTATGCGACGGTCGGAGAGGTCTGCAAAGTGCTGCGGGAAGTTCATGGCACCTACGACGAGCCGGTGAGGTTCTGAGATGAGCGCCAAGAGCCCCGCCGACCAAAGGACCCCGGTCGTACTCAGCGTCGAGCAGGCGCTCAGCATGTCCTACGCGACCCTTCGCTTCGCCCAACTCGGATGGCGTGTGATCCGCGTCGAGTCCACGCCTACTCCTGGCCGAAGGGCCAAAGGCGATCCAAACCGGTCCATCGGCCGCGCCGTCGGGGGGGACGACATACACAGCTATTTCGTCGGGCCCAATGTCGGCAAGGAAGCCATTGCCCTCAACCTGAAGACCCCCGAGGGCCGCGGCGTATTGCGACGACTGGTGCGCGAGCTTCCGGTCGACGTCTTCTGCACCAACACCCTCCCCATGCGCCACGAGCCCCTCGGCCTCGACCACGCGTCGTTGTCCCGAGAGCGTCCGGACCTGATCTGGGCGAGCATCTCCGCGATGGGCCTCGCCTACCCTGACGTCCCCGGCTACGACCCCGTGCTCCAGGCCCTCTGCGGATACATGGACATCACCGGGCCGGCAGACGGACCGCCGACCCAGAATGGGCCGCCGTTGACCGACCTCAAGGCCGGCGACGAGGTCTTCGCCCAGGTCCTCCTCGCCCTCTGGGAGCGCACCCGCGGCCAGCGGGGACGTGTGATCGACGTGTCCATGGCCCAGGTCGCGACGAGCTGGCTGCTCACCTTCCTGCCGATGCTCGACATGGGAAGCGACCCCGAAGAGCTCCGACGCTCGGGGAACGAACACCGTCAGTTCATCCCCACCAACGCCTACCCGACCGAAGATGGCTTCATCTACATGGCGGTGGGCAGCGATGCGCAGTGGGGCCGCCTCGTCCAGCACCCGCTCTTCGAGAGCCTCGACGAGCCGGCCTTCGCCACGAACGAAGGGCGCCGCGACGACAAGGCGCGGCTCCATGGCGCGATCTCGGAGATCACCAAGGGGAAGAGCACGGCGAAGGTGGATGAGGCCCTCACGGCGGCCAG
>JAFDCW010001047.1 GCA_019312705.1 Deltaproteobacteria bacterium | reverse complement strand
CCCCTACCTCGGCTACGCCGCCATCGACGACCGCACCTTCTGGATCCACGGCTGGGCAGACAACTATCACGAGATGGACATCGAAGAGGTCGAGTCGCCGGAGGTGCTGCGCACCCTCGCCTACGACGTAGGGCTTCAGCTCGGCCGGGGCCACGTCAATCAGATCGCCGCGCCCCTCGACGCGCAGTTCTGCCGGGCGCAGCGGCGCTTCATCGAGGAGCACCGCGAAGACCTCCAGGAGGCGGTCATCGACATGACGCAAATGACGATCGCCGCCTGGGAACGCTTCGCCGCCGAAGCGGCCGACCTGGACGTCACGCCGCCCTAGCTCCGAAGAGTTTGCCGAGGACCCAGACGGTCCCAAGGCCGACGCAGAGGCCTCCGAGGCCGCCGACGACGAGGGAAAAGACGGTACCGCCGAGAAAGGTGATCAGCGGCTGGTCGACGTCGTAGCGGAGCGCGACATAGTTCCCGAGGACGAGGGTGAAGCCCGCCACGAAGGAGAGCGGGGTCCAGGTGTGGGCCCGGGCGCTGAGCACCTCGAGGAATACCGCGAGCAAGAAGAGCCCCGCCATCAGGCCGCGCCACCAGAGCTCGTAGCCGAAGGGCGTGAAGAGCGCGACCTCGAAGGACCCGTCGAGGTCTTCGACCTCGCCCACGCTGATGGTCACCGGGCCCCGGCCCGGCATGGACGCGTCGTGATGCTGGCTGCGATGCAGTGACACGGTCCGCGTCGGCGCCCCACCCCGCTGCGACTCCTGGCGCACGTCCCGGTAGAGTTCGCCGCGCAGGCGGAGGTCCGCGTCACCGCGCTCGAGGTGCAGCTGGTAGGCCGCCCGGGCGCTCTCCCGACGCCCCCCCTCGAGGTCCCCGGTCACCCGGAGCCGAAAGGTGCGCCCGTCGCTCGGGAGGACGAGCTCGCCGCTTCCTTCGGGGGTGAGGGCAAGCACGGCGGTCGGCTCCCCCTCTTCGATGCCATGCTGGGCGGCATAGGCGGCGGCACCCGAGATCATGGCGCTGAGGGCGAGCCACGAGAGCGAGAGGGCGGCGCTGGCGTCCCGGGCCCGCGTCCACGCAAGCAGGGCAAGGAGGGGCCCGACGCCAAAAACCAGGCCGCGGGCGACGCCCGGACGGAGGTCCGGAAGCTGAAATGCGGTGAGCAGCACGGCGACCAGGCCGACCATGACGATGCCGTTTCGATACGGCTCGACCGCTTCGAGGACCGTATCGACGATAGAGCCTCGGTCTTCCTTCGCCACGACGCGGATCTGCGTCCCCCGAGAGTCGGGGTCAAGCAATCCCCTCATTGAATTGTGGCCCGGGAGACGCTAATCGGTGCGCGGGACCCCGATGACAGAGCTCCACGAAAAGGCACTCACCCACCTCCGGCAGCTCGAAGCCGAGAGCATCCACATCCTCCGCGAGGCCGCGGCCGAGTTCGACAGCCCGGTGATGATGTACAGCATCGGCAAGGACTCCTCGGTGATGGCCCACCTGGCCCAGAAGGCGTTCCACCCGGCCCCCATCCCCTTCCCCCTGCTGCACGTCAATACGACTTGGAAGTTCGGGGAGATGATTCAGTTCCGGGACCGCTACGCCCAGCAGCAGGGCATCGAGCTCCTCGAACACATCAATCAGGAGGGCGTCGAGGGCAACATCAACCCCTTCGACTACGGGTCCAACAAGTACACGACGGTGATGAAGACCGAAGGCCTCAAGCAGGCCCTCGGCAAGTACCGCTTCGACTGCGCCTTCGGCGGCGCCCGCCGCGACGAAGAGAAGTCCCGGGCCAAGGAGCGCATCTACTCCTTCCGGGACCGCCACCACCAGTGGGACCCGAAGAACCAGCGCCCGGAGCTGTGGAACCTCTACAACGCCAAGACCAACGACGGCGAGAGCGTCCGGGTTTTCCCGATCTCCAACTGGACCGAGCTCGACGTGTGGCTCTACATCTGGGTGGAGAAGATCTCGATCGTGCCGCTCTACTTCGCGAAGGTTCGGCCGGTGGTCGAGCGCAAGGGCGCCCTCATCATGGTCGACGACGAGCGCATGCCCCTCGAA
>JAFDCW010000266.1 GCA_019312705.1 Deltaproteobacteria bacterium | reverse complement strand
GCACGTAGACCGTGGTGCCCGGGGTGAGTGAGTCGAGGGATATCGGCGGAGTCGTCTGCTCGTCGACGACGGACACCTCGGCGTTCTGACGGGCCCCTTCGGTCGCCGTCGCCACCGCCTCGAGCTCGCGTCGAGCGACTTCGATGGCGCCCTCGTCGCCCTCTCGGGCCCGACGGCGCATCTCCTTTCGAACACGCCGCACCTCGTCCCGGGCGCCGCGAAGCTCGTCCCGAAGCTTCGCCGCCTCTTCACCGAGGCCTTTCTTGTCGCGCTCCTCGAGTTCGCGGGTTCGATGTTGGGCCCGGGCGGTTTGGTCCGCGAGGGCCCGGCGCTCTTCCTCGAGGCCGCGGGCCTCTCCCTCGTACCGCGCGCGGGCATCCCCGAGCTCCCGCGTGAGGTCGTCGAAGCCCCGGGCATGGGCCGGAAGGATCGCGCGAGCCCGGTCAATGACGTCAGGGCCGATACCAAAGCGAGAAGCGACCGAGAGGGCACTCGATGCCCCGGGCACGTCCGCGAGGAGCTCGAAGGTCGGGAGGAGTTTGTCGACGTCGAAGCCGACCGACGCGTTGCGAAGCGAGGGCTCGGTGAGGGCGAAGGCTTTCAGCTGCTCGTAATGGGTGGTGACCGCGACGAGGGCCCCCCGGCCGACTAGGGCCTCGACGACGGCGCAAGCGAGGGCAGCACCCTCGGCGGGGTCGGTCCCACCGGCGAGCTCGTCGAGGAGGACCATCGCCCGGGGCCCGGCGGCAGCGAGGATCTCGCCGATGTTTCGAACGTGGGCGGAAAAGGTCGAAAGGTTCTTCTCGATGGACTGTTCATCACCGACGTCGGTGAGAATGGGGTCGAAATACCCGATGGTGCTGCCCGGTGCGGCGGAGATGGGTATGCCGGCCCGAGCCATCAATGCCGCGAGGCCGACAACCTTGAGGGCGACCGTCTTTCCGCCAGCGTTCGGGCCGGAGACCACGAGGGCAGTCGCGGGGTCGAGACTCACATCGTTGGGGACCACCGCGACTCCGTCGAGGATCAGGAGCGGGTGGCGCGCCGCGATCAAATGAACCCGAGCCTCGTCGGTGATGGGCAGGATCAACCCATCGAGTTCCTGCCCGAGGAGCGCCATCGCGTTCCGGAGGTCAGCGTGCTCGAGGGCATCGAGGGCAGCCGCCGCCGATCCGTGGCGTTCGCGGACGAGGTCGCTCAGGAGCGCCAGGATTCGCGTCTCCTCGCGTTCCATCTCGGCCTGGGCGACCTTGAGGCGATTGCCCTGGGTGACCACGCCTCGGGGTTCGACGAAGAGCGTCGCCCCGCTCGCCGACGTGCCATGGACAATCCCGGGGAAGCGCTCGTGGGCGTCGCTCCGGACCGGCAGCACGTAGCGTCCATCACGGGTGGTGTAGAAAGTGTCCGAGAGGATCGCGGCGTTCTTGTGGATCATCTCCTCGAGGCGAGAGACCAGGCGGGCCCTCAGGTTGTGCACCTCGGTGCGCAAGCGCCGGAGCTCCGGGCTCGCTTGGGAAGAGACGGTCCCGTCGGCCTCGATCGCAATGCTGATCTCGTCGGTGAGGCGCTCGAGGGTCGGGTCGATGGCGCAGGCCGCATGGAGGGCTGGCAGCCGATCGCGGCGTCGGCCCAGGAAGCGGCCGAGGCCGGTCGCCGTTTCGAGGGTCAGGGAGAGGTCGCGGAGCCCCGGACCGTCGAGCACACCTTCCCGGGCGACCCGTTCCAGCCCCGGCCGAACATCACGAATCCCCCGGAGCGGCAGGGGCTCGTCCGCCGCGAGCAGGCCCAGGGCCTCGCCGGTCTCCGCAAGGGCCGCGCGGGCCCCTGCGGCGCTGTCGGCGAGGGCGATGGGCCGTTCGGCGGCCCCCGGGGCCACCGACCGGGCGCGCACCGCCGCCAGCAGGCGGGGCCATTCGAGGTCCAGGAGCGTCTTGTTCGTCGTCATCTCAGTCGTCCAGAGGGGCGACCGCCGCTATAATCCTCCACTGCGGCGAAGCAAATGGTACCGGCGTCTGCTAGGCTACGGTCGTGGCCTCACGAGCCGTCTTTCGACTTACCCTTCCACTGTTCGTCACTCTGACGGCCCTCACCGGATTCACCGCGGGCTGCCAGCCCGACGAGTACGCGGTTTTCCTCACGGTTCGCACCGAGGCCGGGGTCGACCAGCTGACGGTCCGGACGATCGTCCTCGACCCCCTCGATCCTCGGGTTTCAGAATCCGTGCACGGTATCGGCCGGTCGCAGGAAGAGATCAACGGCGACCTCCCCATCCGGGTGACCGTCGAGCTCAACGAGCCGCACCCCGTGATGGTCCACCTCGAGGGGACCAACGCCCGCGGCATCAAGGTGGTCGCGACCCGGTGCTACGAGATCACCAACGAAATCATCGAAGACGGCATTCGCCTCGTGCCCCTAGCAAACGACCGGGACGGCGACGGATTCGTAGAGAACCCCGACGAGGCATGCTTCGATGCAAACGGTGATCCCTGCGACGCGGCATATCCGCATCGGTGCACGGCGGCGATCGCGGGCGACTGCAACGAGCGTTCCGCGTTCCCAGAGGAACAGGACTGTGACCTGATTGCGGACGGCTCCGTGCGCGTGCCCTGCGATCGGACAGTCGACCCCACCGTGGGCTGCTGCGACCCGCCCCAGGGCACCTACCCTGGTGCCCCAGAGCTCTGCAACGACGAGATCGACCAAAGCTGCAACCAGCCCTGGGCCCCGGATGACCATGGCGGCGACGTGGCCTGCACCGACGAGGACGAAGACGGCTTCGCCAAGTGCTCCCCCTTCAGCGTCGTCGGCACGTGCGATTGTAACGACAACGACCCGGACATCCGGCCCATGCGTGATCCGGAGACCCGTACCCCGTGCGAGATGCGGTCCGTTGAAGAGCAAGTAGACTGCGACGTGGACGCCCCCCTCGAGTGTGAGAACGGACGCGATGAGGACTGCGACGGTGCCGACCGCCGCTGCGATCTCGACGGGGACGGTTTCGGGAGCGACCTCGACTGCAACGACGCTGACGCCACGATCAGCCCCGGCGCAACCGAGGTCTGCACGCCGACGGGGGGCACGCCGGTGGACGAAAACTGCAATGGCCTGGTCGACGAGCTCGCGACTTGCGCACCCGATGACCAGGACCGAGACGGTTCCATCGCGTGCCAGGTTTCGATGGTCGCAGGGTGCGATTGCAACGACTGTGACGCGGGGATCCGCGTCGGGGCCACGGAGATCTGCGGCGACGGCATCGACCAGGATTGCGACGGTCTCGCCGATGACCCGTGCGATCCGGGAGACGTCGACGGCGACGGCTTCCTCGCGGCGGGCCGGGACTGCGACGACACGAACGCCCTGGTCTATCCGGAAGCCCCGGAGCAATGCGACGGCACCGTCGACAACGACTGCGATGGCGAAGTCGACGAAGGCTGCGGGGGGGATTCGGACGGAGACGGCTGGGTCGAACCGGCCGCCTGCGAGGGCAACATGGCGGTCAGCCCGGGGGCCGCGGAGATGTGCGACGCCATCGACAACAACTGCAACACCACGGTCAACGAGGTCTACTCGACGCCTGGCGCGGCCAGTTACCCCGACGGCACCGAGGGATGCGTTCTGTGCCCCGCTGGCGCCGCTATGGAGTGGTGCGTGGTCGACATCACGGGGGCGAACGAGGCCACCCCAATCGACACGACCCTGAGCTTCCAAAACTGCGGCGGCTGCAGAAACGCCTGCGACATCATCGAGGACGACAACTGCCAAGACGGCGCGTGCGTCTGTACCTTCGAGGGCGATGGCAGCGCCTCGTGCAACGCGGGCGACCGGTGCTGCTCGACCGGGTGTGAAGGCTGCGGCGACCCCGCGAACTGCGGCTCCTGCGGGAACGACTGCAATGCCGGCGCTCCCTCTGGCAAGCCCGTCGCCAACCTGTGCAACAGCCCCGAGTGCATCGGCGGCACATGCTCTTGCGGCTCGGGGCCCGCCTGCGACGCCACCAACAATGAGATGTGCTGCGGCGTAGGGGCCGCCGCCAGGTGCGTGCGCTACGACGGCGTCGATAACTGCGGTGTCTGCGGCAACGTATGTTTCGACAGCGCCGGAAACCCCGCCGATCAAGACTGCACTGAGACGAGCCCAGGCTCCGGTGCCTTCCAGTGCGTCTGCAATGGCGCAGATCGAGCCGATTGCGACGGCGGCACCAATGGCTGCGAGACCGCGCTCAACACGGTGTCCAACTGCGATGCTTGCGGCGACCGGTGCTCGGTCAGGAACGGCACACCTGCCTGCGTTGCCCGGGTTTGCCGGATCGACTCCTGTAATCCCACCCACGACGACTGCCGAGGCGGCTACGCCAACGGGTGCGAGACGAGCCTGCGCACATTGAGCGACTGCAATGGGTGCGGAATGGGCTGCACCACGGCGAACGCAACGCCCACCTGCGCTTCTCAGAGCTGCGAAATCGCCAGCTGCAACGGCGGCTGGGGCGACTGCAGCGGTGGCCCCGGCAACGGCTGCGAGACGCGCCTCAATAGCCTCACCAACTGTGGGTCCTGCGGTACGAGCTGCTCCCGGGCGAACGCCACAGCGACGTGCTCCAGCGGGTCCTGCCGAATCTCCTCCTGCAACAGTGGCTGGGGCAACTGCGACGGCAACGGTTCCAACGGCTGCGAGACTCGGCTCAACAGCCTCACTCATTGCGGCATGTGCGGTAGCGCTTGCAACCGCGCCAACGCCTCCGCGACTTGCTCTACCGGCTCTTGCCGAATCGACTCCTGCTCCGGAATCTTCCGCAACTGCAACGGCTCAGACCCCGACGGGTGTGAGACGCCGATTCACACCGACTCGAACTGCAGCGCCTGCTCCGACAACTGCTCCAGCCCCGAAACCTGTAGCGGAGGCCCGACAGCCAACATTTGCGGATGTACGCCGCGAGGCAGCTGCAGCGGGCCTCAAGACTGCGGCACCCAACCCGATGGCTGCGGAGGTACCGTCAACTGCGGCTCCTGCAGCGGCCTCGACGTCTGCATGGCCGGCATGTGCACGTGCGTACCGAGGACCAGCTGCACCGGCGGGGCAAACTGCGGCACTCAGAGCGACGGATGCAGCGGCACCCTGAACTGCGGCAGCTGCAGCGGGCTCGATCAATGCATGGCGGGCATGTGTGTCTGCGTGCCGAGAACCTCGTGCACCGGTGGGCGAGACTGCGGCACTCAGAGCGACGGCTGCAGCGGCACCCTGAACTGCGGAACCTGCAGCGGACTCGATCAATGCATGGCTAACATGTGCGTCTGCGTGCCGAGGACCTCGTGCACCGGTGGCCTAAACTGCGGCACTCAGGGCGACGGATGCAGCGGCACCCTGAACTGCGGAACCTGCACATCGCCCGACACCTGTGGCGGCGGCGGCACCGCCAAGATTTGCGGGTGCACGACTCGGGCCTGCGCAGCTGGCGAATGCGGGCCCGGGATCGACGATGGCTGCGGCGGCACCATGAACTGCGGAGACCCTTGCAGCGGCCCCGACACCTGCGGCGGCGGGGGTACCCCCGGCATGTGCGGCAACTAAGCGGTCTGCGCCGTACGGCCGCGCCGTCGCGTGGCGACCAACTCCTAGCGACTCATCTGGAAGATCGACGGCGTCTTCAGGTCGCTGTGGCTGCCACTCATCATCGCGGGGCGCATGCCGGCGGTCATCTCGGCGTTGCGGTCGTGGCGCCGCGGCCTCCGGGCTAGCTGCATTTCGATGGCCATCGCCTGGCCGGGCTCGAGATCCCGGGTCGCCATGAAGTTGCCCTTGCGAGCCTGGATACGTATCGACTGACCGACCTCGGCGTCGAAGGAGCACGGGCTCGGGTCGCACACGACATCTCCGCCAACCATGATCTCCGCGCCGGCGGGGCGGGTGACCACCTCGATGGTGACCATCATCATTTCGACGGCCGTCGGATCTTCCGCCGCGGCGTCCGCGTCGGCCTCGCCCGCATCGGCGGCGCCGGCGAGAGGCGCGGTCCCGTTTTCGGGGACCGGGGGCTCGTTGCCCACTGCGGCGAGGGTGTTCGCCCCGTTGGCCGCCGTAGACGGAGGCTGAAACGCGAGATAGGCGCCGATGCCCCCGGTGATGAGCAACAGGCCAATCCCGGCGATGGCAAAGAGCTTGGCGCGCCCGCTGGTCGGCTCTATCTCGATCGTCGCAGCCGCCTCGGCGGCGCTCACCCGCTTGAGCGGGTTGCCGGCCTCGCCCCAGCCGACCATGGTGTCGACGCCGAAGGCGCCTTCGAGCTCCATCGCATCAGCAACCGCGCGCCCTAGGGCGGGCATGTCGGGGTACCGTTCGTCGGCGTCCTTCGACATGGTCTTGTAGATGACCAAGGCGAGCTCTTCGGAGCACTGCACGTTTGGGTTCACCACCTCGAGGTTGGGGATGTCTTCGAACATGTGCTGGGTCAAAATGCCCATGAACGTATCGCCGACGAAGGG
>JAFDCW010001046.1 GCA_019312705.1 Deltaproteobacteria bacterium | reverse complement strand
AGGACTACGTGCGCCCCATCGCCGAACTCTTCCGCATGCGGCAACGCCGGATAGGGGGCTTCCGGTGAGTCTGGTGGTCCTCGCGTCACGGCTGCTCGTGCTCTCGGTCGCCGTCCTCGGAGCGACCGCGGCACCCGCCCACGCCCAGGCCCCCGACGCGGGCCCGCCGGACGCCGCCGCCAGTGTGGATGGCAGCTCCGATGCGGGTTCCGATGCGGGACCCGATGCCGCCACGGACGCGGGACCCGACGCGGGCGAGGCCGCGGACGCCGGGGAGGCAGTCGACGCCGCAGTCCCCGCCCCGCCCCCTGCGCTGCCGGCCGACACCCTGCCCCAAGAGTTTCGCCCGGCTCTCTCCCTGACCGTCGAGCCCCCGTCGGGGGTGATGACCGGCGACCTGGTCACCCTGGTCATCACAGCCGATGCCAACGCCGGGGACGACGTCGCCATCCCCCGCCAGGAGTTTGCGCCCTTCGAGGTCCTCGACTCGGCGGCCGAGCCTCCACGCGCGGGGGAAGCCGCCGATGGCGCTCAGAGCGCGCGGTTCAGCTTTCGCATCGACCTCCTCGCCCTCGCACCCGGCGACCACGAAATTGGCCCCGTCTTGATCCGCGTCGTCACCGCCGGCGGGACCCTCGGAGACGTCTACACGGCACCGGTGACCATCGAGGTCGGTTCGGTTCTCGGCAACGAGCCGGACGCGCAGCCCAAACCGCCGACGGCGCCCGTCGAGGTCGTCGAAGAGGATTATTCGCTGGCGTGGATCGGCGGCGGGCTCCTGGGCCTCGCCCTCCTCGCGCTCATCATGTTCCTCGTCACGCGCTGGTGGCTGCGTCGCGAAAAGCCCCTCCCCCCGCCGCCGCCGCCACGCCCCGCGTGGGAGGTCGCCCTCGAAGAGCTCGGTGCCCTCGGTCGGCGCCTCGATGAAGACGCCGAAACGCAACAACTGACGGGCTGGGTCGATGAGCTCAGCGACTCACTGCGTGTTTACCTCGGGGCGCGCTACGGCTTCGACGGGATCGAATCGACGACCGACGAGGCCGTCGCCCGGGTCCGCCGCAAGAAGCCGAGGGGCATCACCGCCGAGCAGGTCGCCGGCATCCTCGGGGACTGCGACCTCGTGAAGTTCGCCAAGGCGACCCCCGAACAAGAGCGCTGTATCGCCCTCCTCGACGCCGCCACGGGCATCGTCAGGGCGACCACCGCCCGCCTCGGCGGTGAGGTGGTGACGGACGTTCCCTGGGGCACGGACGATTCCGGCGAGACAGAAGAGACAGCAAACGCAGGAGAGACGGCGGAGCCCCCGCAGGCGCGAGAGCCCGAAGAGCCCGAAGAGCCCGAAGAGGTAGAGCCATGACCGGCCGACGCCTCCTCCGGTCGCTCGCCCCGGTCGGCTATACGTTGCTCATCGCGCTGCCGACCGCGTACGGGGTGCTCTGGGCCATCGACGCGATCTACGAGGTCCCCCTCCGAGTCGACAGCTTCCGTTTCGAGCGCCCTTGGGCGGGGCTGCTGATCCCGGCCGCCCTGGTGGTCCTCGTCGCCCGCGGCTACGTCCAGCGATTCGCGGCACCGCGGCTCCTCGTGAGCCGCGGCCATACGCTGGCCAAGGGCCCCCGGGGCCGGCGTGTATGGGCCCAGGACAGCACCGTCGGCATGCGGGTCACGGCGATCGCGCTCCTCGCCTTCGCCCTCATGGGTCCCCAGAGCATCCACGCCCGGGACCGCGCCGAACTCGAGGGCATCGACATCGTGCTGACCCTCGATGCGTCGCTGTCGATGCAGGCCGCGGACGTACAGCCCAACCGTTTCGCGGCGACTCAGTCCGTCGTCGACGACTTCATCCGACGGCGACCGAACGACCGCATGGGCGCAGTCATCTTCGGCCGCGATGCCTACACCCTGCTGCCTCTGACCACCGACAAGGAGGCGCTGCGAACGATGATCATGGAGCTGACCCTCGGCATGATCGATGGCCGGGGAACGGCGATTGGCAACGCGGTCGCGACGGCCTTCAACCGTCTTCGAGACTCCGAGGCCGAGTCCAAGGTGATCATTCTGC
>JAFDCW010001045.1 GCA_019312705.1 Deltaproteobacteria bacterium | reverse complement strand
CTCCGTCGGCCATGACCCCACTCCTCGTCGATACGAAGTAGAGCCGGTCATCGGGGCCCCAGACGGGCTCGACGTTGGCCGCCTTGATGCCGCTGGCGAGCGTCCCAGTATCCCGGGTGACCTGGGTCAGACCCCAACCGGCCACGTTCATGACGTAGAGATTGAGGCAGTCGTTCTGAGTCTTCCGCATGGCGAAGGCGATACGGTTTCCATCGTGGGACACGGAAGGGTCTCGAATGTCGGCGCTGTCCGAGTGGTGATCGGCGGTCAGATTCCGAAGGTCGCCTCCCGGAGTCGCCGGGATGAGTGAGTAGATGTCGCCGCCGGGCTGCCAGGCGGTGATGTCGTAGAGCTCACGGGGGGTGGCATCGGTCGCGGCGAAGACAATGCCGGTCGGTGCGCCGGTGTCTTCGGCCCCTAGCTGGGTCCGGGCGGCCTCCATGAAGTCGAGGATCGGCGCGAGGTCGGGGTCGTCGCCCTCAAAGAAGGCGTTGCCGCCCCGATGGAAGATGCCGCCTTCCTCGACCGGAATAATTTTGCGCACGAGGCGCGCCATTCGCGGGTCCGGCGTGTCGAAGTTCATGTGGAAGACGACCTTTTTGTAGTTCTTCATGGTCGCGCCATCGTCGAACTCGCCCAGCATCCCGGGGTCGAAGATGAGGCTGTTGGACGCGCCGGAGCCGTGGCAGTTGGTGATCATGCAGCCGCGCTGGGCGAGTAGCGGTTGGACCTCGTCGGCGTAGCGCTGGGCCAGGTCGGGGAGCGGGGTGGCGTCCGTCGGGCGCTCACCCTCGGCCCAGGTCATCAGTGCCTCGAGGTCCGAGTCCCCCATCGTGTCGAACTGCGCGTCACCCCGATGAGGGAGTCCTCCGAGGGACTCGTCGAGGGGCTTGCGAATGAGGTCGGCGAAGAGGGGTCCCGCGGACGAGAGTTCGTCCCGGGCGCGGTCGAAGGCGGATTGAATGCGCTCCTCGCCGCGGATGTGACCGTCTGCATCGACCGGAAAGGCGAAGTACTCTGGGTTGAGTTCGGCGAAGGCCGCGTCGCCAGCGCCGTGGCATGCGGTGCTCGAGCAGCTCCGCTCGAAGATGGGGATGATCACTTGTGTGAAAGTATCCGTCGGTCGGTCGACGGGTCGTCCGGTCACGGCCTCTGTTCCGGTGCAGCCGACGGTCCACACGCTGAAGCCGACGACCAGCATCAACGCGCCTCCGCTCAGAATCACCGCTCTCACCACTCACCTCGGTTGTCTGAGTTCTCTGGGCACTCGTAGCGAATCTCCGAGTACGGCCCGTCGCCGGGCTCCATGCAGTTGATCCAGCTCATCAGCGCGTACATCTCGTCGCGGGAGAGCGGCGGATTGACCTCGGTCGGGTTGTCCGCGTTGGCGGAGAGCGGCATGCGAACCCGGCCAGTCCCATGTCCGAGCAGCCGCAGCACGAGGTAACTGGCGCGCGCGTCCCCAGCCGACACCAGAGCGCCCGAGCCGTCCCCGTAGGAGTCGTCGAGGTTCTCGTCTCCCTGCCGAATCGCGTTCGCAAGCGGGATGTCGCCTTCGTCGGTGATGCGGACCCAGTGGCCACCGCTGTCGGTATCGGCCGAGTCTCCGTTGCCCAGGGCCGGCAGTTCCGTACCTCCCCGGACGATGACGAAGTCGCCACCTTCCTGGCCCTCGGGGACCGGGCGGTCGATGCGCAGTTCGTAGTGGTCGAACTCTTCGTCCGAGTTGGTCACCAAGACCACCGCGCCGATGGTGGCGGTGAAGCCCTCGTTGTTGCCGTCGGTGATCCGCACCTCGTCGCCGGCGGTCTCGCAGAGGCCGTCGAGTTCGGTGCGCTCGCCGAGCCCCTGGTTGCACCCGAGGTCGACCAGGTTCCACAGATTGCCCTCGCTGGACAGGTCCGGGAAGTCCTCGCTGTTGTGGCATTCGTTGACCTCCGAGGCGCAGCCCGGGGCGATCACGTAGCGCATCATGTCGGTGGTGGTGACGAACCGCGCTTGGGCGCGTTCCACATCGAGGTCACCCGGCGGGGGTTCCGCGGGCGAGCCGGGGCGTCCGGCGCC
>JAFDCW010001044.1 GCA_019312705.1 Deltaproteobacteria bacterium | reverse complement strand
CAAGAAGCTCACCGGCGGTGTCGCCAGCCTCATCAAAGGCAATGGCGGCGAGATCCTCATGGGCGCAGCCAAGCTCGTCAGCAAGGACACGGTCGAGGTCCAGAAGAACGAAGGCGGCACCGAGCGCATCAAAGCGACCAAGGGCATCATCATCTCGACCGGCGCCCAGGTCATCCAGATCCCCGGCTTCGACACCGACGGCGAGACCATCATCACCGCCCGCGAAGCCGTCTCCTTGATGGAGGTCCCAGAGCACCTGGTCCTCGTCGGCGGAGGCGTCATCGGCCTCGAGCTCGGGTCCGTCTATCAGAAGCTCGGCTCGAAGCTGACCGTGGTCGAGATGATGGACCAGCTACTCCCCGGCACCGACAAGGACATGGTGCGCATCGTCGAACGCCGGCTCAAGAAAGGCGGCGCCGAGGTGCTCCTGGAAGCAAAGGCCAAGGGCGCTTCGGTGAAGGACGGCAAGGCGACGGTGACCGTCGAGCACAAAGGCAAAGACGTCGTCCTCGAAGCAGACAAGGTGCTGGTCGCGGTGGGATTCCGCCCCAACTCGAAGAACCTCGGCCTCGAGGGCGTCGGCGTGAAACTCGACGCCCGAGGACACATCGAGGTCGACGACCGCTTCCAGACGAACGTGCCCGGCGTCTACGCCATCGGCGATGTCTGCGGGGGCCCCTACCTCGCCCACAAGGCCTCGAAAGAAGGCGAAATCGCCGCCGAGGTCGTCGCCGGCCACAAGTCGGCCCGGGACTGGCTCGGCATGCCCGCCGCCATCTTCACCGACCCCGAAATCGCCACCGTCGGCATGAGCGAGGCCGACGCGAAGGCCGCCGGCAAAAAGGTGAAGGTCGGCAAGTTCCCCTTCTCGGTCTCCGGCCGAGCGATGTCCGTGCGTGAAACCGACGGCTTCGTGAAGACCATCATCGACGCGGAAGACAACCGCTTGCTCGGGGTGGGCATCGTCGGCCCCGAGGCGAGCGACCTCATCTCCGAAGCGGCCCTGGCCATCGAGATGTGCGCCTACGCCGAAGATGTCGCCCTCACGGTGCACCCACACCCCACCCTCGGCGAAGCTGTCATGGAGTCCTTCAAGCACGCCTTGAAGGAAGCCGTGCACCTGATGAACCGGTAAGCCTCGTCTCCGCTCTCGGCCCCCCTCGACGTCATGGGCCTGCCGGCCCCATAGTGCGGGCGATGCGCGAGCTCACCATTCACCGCATGGGGCGGGTCGCCTACGGGCCGACCCTCGAGCTTCAGAAGCGCCTCCAGACCGCACGGCAACGGGGAGAGGTCGGAGACACGGTGCTCTTCGTCGAGCATGCCCCAGTCATCACCCTCGGGCGCGGAGCCAAAGATGGCAACGTGCTGCTCACGCCGGAAGCCCTCGGAGCCCGGGGATTCGAGGTCCACGAGGTCGGCCGCGGAGGCGACGTCACCTACCACGGGCCGGGACAGCTCGTGGCGTATCCCATCATCAGCCTCGAGCCCGACCGCAAGGACGTGCGTCGCTACGTCCGGGACCTCGAAGAGACCATGATCCGAGTCGCCGCCGACTGGGGCGTCACGGCAGACCGCGTCGACGGCCTCAACGGCGCCTGGGTAGGCAACGACAAGGTCGGTGCCATCGGCGTGCGCATCAGTCGGTGGGTGACCATGCACGGATTCGCCATGAACGTGAACACCGACCTCAGCCACTTTCAGGTCATCGTGCCTTGCGGGATCTCGGGCCGGGGGGTCACCTCCCTCGCCGAACAGACCGGCGCCGAGGTCGCGATGGAAGAGGTCGAAGAGGCCGCTGGCCGCCACCTCGGCGAGCTCTTTGGGGCCGAGGTCGAGTTTCGGGATGGCCCCCCCGAGGTCCACGAGACGGAGTCCAAGGACTGATTTCGGTCCCTCTTCGCTCTTCGGCCATGGGAACGCGGAGCAGCACGGCCTGCCTCGGTAGGCTATGATCCGGCGCCTTGGGGGACGAAGCCAACAGCGCCAGCGCCTTAGCCGAGGGGCAGACCCTCGAAGATCAAGACTGGTACGAATACGCCCGGACCCTCAACGTGAGGCCGT
>JAFDCW010000265.1 GCA_019312705.1 Deltaproteobacteria bacterium | reverse complement strand
GAGGGGGACCCGCTCCTCGTCGCCGAGGCCGAAGAGAATCTCCACCTCCCTGAGCTGGGCCGACTGGAAACCGCTCGCCGGGCTGAGCTTGTCACGAAAGCCCAGGTAGTCGCGGGTGGTCATCGTCTCCATCAGGGCGAACTGTCCGCCGATCTGCTGAAAGAGCAACTCGAGGCGTCGTACGCCCCGCACCGCGCTTGCGAGTGACTGCTCCGGCACTGGCACCTTCCGGAAGAGATCGCGCACCGAGACCAGCTCCCGGATCGCGAGCTTGAACCACAGCTCGTCGACCTGGTGCACCACGATGAAGAGGACCTCGTCGTTGGTCAGGGCGCTGTCATCCCGGTCGAGGCCCCCTTGCAGGCCCTGCAGCTCCTCGAGGCGTAGGTAGTCCCAATAGTTGGTCGGCTTTTGTGCCATGGGCGCCAGTGTCCGCCTGCTGGCCCCGGTCGGCAGCGAGCGACCTCACGGAGGTGCCCGTCGAGGGGCCTTTTGAGCGGATCTCTGACCGCCGACCCTGTGGTACCTTCCGGCCGCCTTTGCTCCCGTCCGGGACGCGGGGCGAGAATCAAGGGAGATAGGGGAACGACCATGGGCGCACTCATCCAAGCGATCATCAGGTTCATCACGGGGCTCTTCGGCGGCGGATCGGATGCCCCGGCGGCCTCCCTTCCGGCCGGCGGCGGCGCAGCTGCGTCCCCCGGAGCCAGCGCCAGCGGCTCGGAGCCGGAAGAAGAAGAGGACTACGCGGACGAGGAGTTCCGGAACATTCAGGAGATGATCGCGCGCGTTGAGGGCGGCGGCTTGAACCTCAATGGCATGGACTGGCAGGACCCGAAGCAGGTTTGGACTCACCAGTTCATGATCGAAGACGCCCAAGGCAAGGGCGAGACAGCCGACCAGGGCGCCCAGGCCCTCGGCTACGACAGCCACGACCACTTCCAGTTGGTGAACGCCTACGTTACCGGCAAGTGGTCTCGCCTCGGCGTCGACGACGACGGTGACAAGACGGTGATCATCGACGACCAGCTCCAGAACGCCATGATGGAGGCGCGCATGGGCATGATGCAGAACGCCCAGGCGGCGGCGGCGGCGGCCGACCCGACGCTTCTCGAGCCGGTCGAAGGCGTCTCGGTGGACGTGTGGGCCGCAGCCGCGGCCGGCCTCTCGGGCCTCGGCGCGAATGGCACGCCGGCGCAGGTCACGGAGATCCTCGGCCAGCACGGCATGGACAGCGCGAAGTGGGACGCGGTCAACGCCGGCTGGCAGGCGAAGATGCAGGGTGACGTCACCGGTGCCATCGCCACCAAGTTCGGCGCAGCCTTCACCGGCGCCAAGGGCGTGGACGCCGGCGGCGCCGAGCCGGTCTCCTTTGACCGTTTTGTCGAGGTGATGACCGCCCAGGAGGCCTGGTCGGCCCAGGGCCTCGACGTGAATGCCCAGCTCTCGAGTGTCTTCGAAATCGACGCGGGGACCTACGGCGCGTGGGCTGGCTACTGGTCGCCGAAGATGGGCGTCGACGTCGCCCTCACCCGCAAGTACTCCGAGCTCCACGACCACTACCTCGCCAAGTACCAGGGCGCGGGCATGGATGACGACCTCAGCCTCTGACGGTAGGCTGAAAGGTGGGGACGTCCGAACGCCGGAAGCAGGTGGAATACCTGCACGTCACGCTGCGTGACGGCATCACGCAAATCTTCGACACCGCCTACGGGGTCGAAGAGCCGGCGGGGTCGAACCCAGCGTGGGACGCCCTCCGCGTTCACTACGGGGTGTCGCCGATAAGCGACGTGGACCGTCAGGGGGTCCGTGACCACCAACGCCCCACCCGGGGGGCCACCTTGATCGAGTTCAAGGAGGTGGTCCGAAGCCTCTGTGTATGGACCCGGCGCGAGACCAGGCGCGTCGACGTCGACATCATCGACGACCCGCCCGACCTCAGGGTGCTGCACGATCGCCTGCTGCGCCTCGTCGACCGCGTTCAGGGGGAACTCGACGTCGCCTACCGAGGCGCCGTTCTTCCGGCGCGGGTCGGCGGCATGTTTGGCAACGTGCTCAAGCATCACGACGCAAACGCCCCGGCGAAGAAGTGGGAGAAGTCCTCCGCCGTGGCCTTCAAGTGCAAGAACTGTGGGGCGCCGAAGCTGTCGAAGACCGACACCGAGTGCCCCTTTTGCGGGAGCGCCCTTTAGAAGGGCAAGGCCCGAGACGGCCAGAGGAGGCGAGAAATGGGAGCCGACGTACAGAACAACATGAACGCCCTCGTCCAGAAGTGGGACGGGTTTCTCGGCAAAGTGGACGGGCGCGTCCAGGCCGTGATCGCCGAGGCCGACGCGGGCCTCGACCAATTGATCGCTCAGCACGCGATGGATCACGGTCCGATGGGAGCCGCCTTCGCGGCCCTTCAGGCCCGCTTCCACGGGCTATCGACAAAGGTCAGCGACGCCTGGGAAAAAATCGACCAAGAGACCGACGAGATCGGCGAAGACGACGACCTCTCGAGCGCCGACTGGGAGGCGATCCACAACGCCCGCGATGCGATGTGCGACAAGTATACGAAGCTGATCGACGACCTCGAGCTGCATCGCTACACGATCGAGATGAAGAAGAACGCCGATTGGGCCCGGCGCCTCCGGACCCTCGCCGACCAGGAGATGGCCCAGGGAGTGCCCTGCTCCCAGTGCGGCTCACCCATGCAGGTTGAGAACCTCGACAGCGGGGGGCCGCAAAAGTGCGGCAGTTGTGCGGCGATCAACAACGTGCTGCCCGGCGCGGCATCGGCGCTCTTCTATCGTGGCCTCGGGGCTCACGCCCTCGCCCAAGAGCAGAGCTGGAACCACTGGCTCGCCGAGCGCAACGCCAAGGCCGAGTTCGACAAGAAGCGGCATCCGACCGCCTACGACCACTGGGCCTACCTGAAGGCCGCGGAGGAGTACTGGACCGCCTACCACCAGGCCGGCCTCGCCGTTTACCCGAAGTTCGTCAAGGATGTCGCGTCGTCGGTCGACGCCAAGATGAAGCACTACCGCGCCTGGGATCAGGACCTCGACAAGCAGAAGCGCGAGCTCTTCGGCAACGTCGTCGAAGCCAGCTCCAAGGGCGACGTCGCTGGCCTCGACACCATCGTCGGCAATCTCCCCCACTTCGCGGACTTCGACGAGTGCATCGAGTGCCTCGTCGAGCGTCGTCACTACCCTGCCGGCCAGCACCTGCTCGGCAAGAAGTACGACATGGACGGCGAGGACGACCCCAAAGCCGAGTGGGTCGCTCGCGAACTCGCCGAAATGAAGAAGTTCCTCGGCTCGGACTGACCGGCCGTTGGTGTCGCAGGTGGTGAAGGCCGCACCAGGCGCCGGGCTGTCGAGCGGCGAGCCCGCGGCGTTGCCGCTCTCACCGATGCAGCAGGGCCTGCTCCTGGACTCCCTGCGCGCCGGTCGGCAGGGGCCGGGGGTCGAGCAGTTCGTCGTGCGCATGCCCGAGGCCGTCGATGCGAGGCGCATCGAGAACGCATTTTGTCAGGTTTTTGAGCGATACGAGAGCCTGCGCTGCGGCTTCCGGTGGCGCGGAGGCCTGTCGCAGGTTGTGCACGCGGACCTGCGACTGCCCTTTACGCTCGTCCCCATCGACGCCGATGGCGGGGACGTCGAGGGTGAATTCGAGGCCTGGCTCGCCGAGGACCGCGGGCGGGGGTTCTTCCTCGATGCGCCTCCCGCCTTGCGTGTAGCGCTGCTGCGCGCGGGGGCAGAGGACCATCTGCTCGTATTCACCTTCCACCACATCCTCATGGACGGTCGCAGCATCCTCCGCGTCGTCCGTGAGGCCTTCGCGGCCTACGACGGCGAGCCCGCGGCCGACACGTCGAGTGGTCCGAAGGCCACCTACGCCGAGTATCTGCGGCACGTCGCCGGGCTCCCGACGGCTGCTTCGGACGATTTCTTCTCGCGGCTATTCCTCGGATTTCCCGGCCCGACCCCACTCCCGTTCGGGGTGTTGGCAGGGCAGGGGAGCCTGGGCCCGCACCGCGAGCGGTCTCTTCACCTATCTCCAGCGCGCGCCGACCTGCTCCGGGAACGAGCGGCCGAACTGGAGGTGCGCTCCAGTAGCTTCATGCACGCCGCGTGGGCGGTCGTCCTCGGTCGTCATGCCGAAACCGACGATGTGACCTTCGGGGGCGTCCGGGCATGTCGTCGCTCGACCGTCCCCGGCGCCGAGGACATCGTCGGCGTCCTGATCAATACCCTCCCCATCAGGGCGCACCTCGGCGACGGGCGGAGCGTTCGGCAACTCGTCCTCACGAGAACACGCCGCTCTCACATCTCCGCAGCCTGGCCGCCGCATCAAACCACTCGACGCTCTTCGATTCGCTCGTGATGTACGAAGCCTATGACCTGACCAAGGCCCTGCCCGCCCTCGGCGGACGGTGGCAGCAACGGACGGCGCGCCTCATCGAGCATACGGGCGTCCCGCTGTCGCTTTCGGTCTACGATCACGACGGCCTGAAGCTCACCCTCGAGTACGATGCATCTCTGTACGAGGCGGCGAGTGTCGACGAGCTCCTCGACCAGCTCGATGCCTTCCTCTCGGAGATGGTGCGCGCCCCGGACCAACTCATCTCGCAGCTTGTGGGCATGTCCGACGCAGCGAGTGAGCGCGTCGTCGCGATGGCCTCCGGGCCGGCCCTCGAGGCGAGCGATGCATGCACGGCCCACGGCTTGATATGGGAGCAGGCGGACCGGTGCCCCGACGCCATTGCAGTGTCGAGTGCCGACGGGGGCGCCTCGCTCTCCTACGCCGAGCTCCGGCGCCGAGCCCTTGGTTTTGCGGCGGCACTGCGGGGCGCCGGGTGTCGCCCGAGCGACCGAGTGGGGCTTTGTGTCGGTCGGGTCGTCGAGCTCGCGGTCGGCGTGCTGGGTATCCTCGAGATCGGCGCAGCCTACGTCCCCCTCGACCCGACCTATCCTCGGGAACGCCTCCAGCTCATCATCGAGGATGCCGGGATCGAGGTCGTGGCTACCACAGCGGACCTGGCCGACGAGGTCGGTGAGTTCGGGGCCCGAGCGGTGATCATCACGGAGGCTACCCAGGACGACGGGGCCATACCCCGCTGACACCGGATGATATCGCCTATGTCATCTATACGTCGGGCTCGACGGGCAGGCCGAAGGGGGTGCCCATCAGACACCAATCCGTCGTGGGCCACGCTCTCGCCACTCGAAAGCTCTACGGTCTAGGCGCCGAGGATCGGGTTCCACAGTTCGCGTCCATCAGCTTCGACATCGCGGTGGAGGAGATGTTCCCAACGTGGTCCGTGGGCGCCGAGCTCGTGCTGCGCCCGGACGATGTCCTGGATGTGGGTGAGTTCACCCGCTGGCTCGACCGGCGCGGCATCACTGTCCTCCAGCTCCCGACGGCATATTTTCAGCGCTGGGTCGACGGGCTTCTCTCACGAGGAGCTGCGCTCCCCGACTCTCTGCGCATGGTCGTCGTAGGCGGCGAGACTGCGACCCTTGCCGCCTACGAACGCTTCGTCGAGCTCGCAGGGTCCTCGGTGCGGTGGGTCAACGCATACGGCCCTACGGAAGCGACCGTCACGGCGACGACCTTCGAAGCACCACCGGGAGCGGCTCTTCGAAAGAATCCCCCGATCGGCCGCCCGATTCCCGGAGTCTTCGCCTATGTCATGGGACCGAGCGATGACCTCGTGCCCATCGGTGTCCCTGGCGAACTCTTTCTCGGTGGTGGCTGCCTCACGCCCGGTTATCTCGGCCGTCCGCTGCTCGACCGAGAGCGATTCGTCGACGTTCGCATGCCACGTTCTGAATCCCCCGAGCGTCTCTATCGGACGGGCGACCGGGTGCGCCTGCTGGCCAGCGGCGACATCGAGTATTTGGGCCGTGATGACCGCCAAGTGAAGCTAAGGGGGTTTCGCATTGAGCTGGGTGAAGTGGAGGCGGCACTCTCGTCCCACCGATCGGTCGCGAGCGCTGCGGCGCGGGTTTCGGGGGACGGCGCCAGCGCCCGGCTCGTCGGCTACGTGGCCGGCTCTCCGCGCCCTGATGCGGAGGCCGTTCGGCAACACCTCGCGTCCGCACTGCCCGCTCATCTCGTTCCATCCGCGCTCATCGCCCTCGACGAGCTTCCCCACCTGCCCAATGGCAAGGTTGACTACGGCGCTCTGCCGGACCCCGGCGATACCGTCGGCCGCCACGTCGCCGACAGAGAGCGGCCTCGCACGCTGGTCGAAACCATGGTCCGTGAGCTCTGGCGCGAGACCCTCGGCCGCCAGGACATCGGCATCGACGATAACTTCTTTGCTCTCGGGGGAGATTCCCTCCAGGCGATCCGCATGTTGGACCAGACCAATCGCATGGGGCTGGACGTGGATGGGGCCGCCTTCTTTCACAGCCCCACCGTTCGGGGCATCGCGGGGGGGCTCACCGTTCCGCATGCCCTGCCCGACGATGGGGCGACCTCCCTGGTGACGCTCCGTGCTCGGGGGACGCGGCCGCCGTTGTTCTTCATGCACTCGACTCCCGGGGACCTCCTCGGGTATGGGCCGCTGATCTACAGGCTCGGCGAGGGCCAGCCCTGCTACGGACTGCAATCCAGGGGCCTCGCGGAGCCCGCCACGATGCACCGAACCATCGAAGCTATGGCGATGCACTACGCCAGCTTGATTCGGAGATTCCAGGCCGAGGGCCCCTATATCCTCGTCGGCTGGTGCTTCGGTGGGCACCTCGCGGTCGAGACCGCGCGCCAGCTCCGCGCCAACGGCGGGGCGGTGGCCCCGGTTGTCCTCGTAGACGCATTCCCCGCCTTCGGTTCCATCGGCCGCGCCTCGTCCTATGCGAGGCGCGCGGCCCGGCTCGTCCGGAGCGGTCCCCGGCGATGGGTAGAAGTCGCGAGGGCGAGGCATGCCGGTGGTGGGCCCTCGGGGAGACTCGACGAGGTCTTTCGGGTCGATGTGGACGCGGGTGCTTTTGCGAACCGGCCCGCCGTGTACCGCGAGAACCTCGCCGCCGCCGACATGTTCCGGACCACCCAGTATGCAGGGCGAGCACTGTTGATTCGTTGCGCCGAGTCCCCGGGTGCGGTCACCGAAAGGGACTACGGATGGTCCCGTTTCATCGAGCACGTGGAGGTCTTCGATGTCGACGCCGAACACGAAACCCTGCTCAAGGACCCGCACGCGACCGAGGTCGCTCGTTTTTTGAAAGACTGGACCGACCGGGTCGACGCGGACCCGTAGACCAGTTCGTTCGCCAGAGCGGTTCGGCTCACGACGCAACCCTTCCGGGCGCTACGCCCCGCAGCGCTCAGAGCCCGAGGGCGCGGAGGTCGAGGTGACCTTCGTCAACCGGGGGGCACCAGAAGTACGACCCGGTCATCGGCCTGGTGAAACGAAATAGGGCATCGATGACCCCGTCGTCCATGCCCATCATGCGTCGAAGTTGCCTCTCGAAGGCATCGAAGCTTTTGCCGAAGGCGACGAAGAAGAGGCCCTCGCCGTCTTCGTCCGCCCAAGGCATGGAGCGCCGAAGAACGAAGGCCGGCGGCGCAAATGCTTCCTGCTCGGTGCGCTTCACGTGCGCGCTCGCCGGGGCGTCTTCGAGTTCCACGTCGTCTTCGGCGCGCCGGCCGATCATGTGGTCGCGGGCGTCATCGTCGAACTCGAAGAACTCGGCGAGGTCGTGTCGCCACTTCTGCGTCGCGACGAAGCTCGACCCGTCGAGACCGGGGCCTGCGTCAGCGACCAGGGCCGCCGCTCCCGCGTCGTCGCCGGTCGGGTTTTCGGTGCCGTCGACGTAGCCGGTGAGGTCGCGCCCTTCTTGGTGTTTGAAGGCATCGACGACCAGTTGAACCTCGAAGAACTCGGCGAGGTCTTCTTCGAGCTCCCTGGCCGAGAGCACAACATCGCCCCGGTCCGCTCCGCGATGCCAGATGAGCAGGGCGTTGGGCGTGGAGGGCACGGAGATGCCCGGGCCGACCAAGGTGGGGTGGGGCCCCAGGCCTTCGATGGCGCCCCCCGATGCCCAAACGAGCGATGAACCGAGGCCGACGACCAGCTCATGGTCGATGTCGCACACCCGGAGTTCTGCGAGGGCTTCCTTGGGGTCCACCCCCGGGAGCAAATCGTAATGCACGAAGCGCGCATGGGCGGGGACCCCCGCGAGAATACCGGGCTGGGCGTTTTCCATGACTCGATGCGACAATACGCTCAGTCAGATGACCCGTCGCGGCAATTTCAATACGTTCGCGATGCTGGGCTTGTCCTGGCTCTGCCTCGCGACCCCGGCCGGGTGCCGGCGCGCCCCCGAGGCGGCATCCGACCCGGTTTTGGCGCCCCGACAACTCCCGGCCCGGGTCACCCTCGACTTCGAAGTCGTCGGTGAGGGCCCAGGTCCCCTCGTCCTGCTCCTGCACGGCTATGGCAGTTCTGGTGACGATCTCGTGCCCCTCGCTCGTAGTCTTCACCGCGACCCAAGGCTCGGTCATCTTCGTTTCGTTCTTCCCGTCGGGCGCCTGGCGGTCCCCCACGGCGGCCGCGCGTGGTGGCCTCTCCGGCCCCGAGCCCAGCGCGAGGCCGCGGCCCGCGGCGGGACCAGGAACCTCGCCGGCGAACACCCCGAGGAGCTCCCGGCCTCCCGAGAGGCGCTGCTTGCGCTGCTCACAGACCTCGAAGCGCGCTACGACGTGCCGCCCTCCCGCGTTGCCATCGGAGGCTTCAGTCAGGGGGCCATGCTCTCCGTCGACGTGGCTCTGCATCGTGATGAGGCGCCAGGCGCCGTCTTCGCGCTTTCGGGGAGCGTGATCGGTGAGAGCGAATGGCGACCGCTCCTCGGCCGCCTTCGAGGTGTGCCTGTTCTAGTCAGTCACGGACGACGAGATTCGGTGCTGCCCTTCCGAGGCGGAGACCGTCTGCGCGAGGTCCTCGATGGTGCCGAGGCGGACGTACGCTTCGTTGCGTTCGACGGAGATCACACCATCCCCTCGCCGGTTCTGGCCGCCCTCGCCGATTTCCTCGCGGCCTCGCTACCGCCCGACCGGCACTAGTGTGTGATGCAGGGTCACGGGCGGCAGCTCGGGTCGAGGTTTTCCAAGAAATAGCGGCAGCCTGTCTCGATCGTTGGTGCCGCCGAGGGGTCCGCCCGATAGATGTCGCGGTAGCCGTCGACCAGCCGGTTTGCCCGGTTGCAGGCCGGCGGGCCGGCGGGGCCCCGGCAGGCGCAAGCGAGGCGCATCGCATCGTCGCAGGCCTTGATGCCCAGGGGTGCCGACGTCGTCCCCGGCAGCCGGCCAACGACGCTCGGAACTGGGACGACCGCCGCCGGCGGCGCCTCGGTTGAACTCTGCTCTACGGCGCGTTCTGTGCCGACGAAGTAGTTCAGCCCGAGGTCCACCGCGACCGCGACGACCAAGCCAATTATCGCGGCGACGCCCAAAACGGCGGCGACGGTCACGTGCTTCTTCCTGGGTTTGGGGATCAAGGAGAGCAGGCCCGGTTCGCTGAGGGCGTCGAGCAGCGCCCGGCGCATCGAATCGGCCGAATCGAATCGCTCTGCGGGTCGGCGGGAGAGGGCGCGATGGACCACGTCGGCGAGGGCCGCGGGTACCTCTGGGGCTATTTCCTCGAGGCGTGGGGGGGCGGTCCGGAGGATGCTCTTCATGAGCGTGGCGACGTCGACGCCCTCGAAGGGCCGTTTGCCGGCGAGCAGCTCGTAGAGGATTACGCCGCAAGCGAAGAGGTCCGAGCGGGGAGTCGTCGCACGGCCGAGGGCCTGCTCTGGTGAGAGATAGTGGGGAGTGCCGATGACGCTCCCGGTGACGGTGAGTTTGGTGCCGTCGCTGGTGAGGAGTTTCGCGAGACCAAAATCCACGATCTTCAGCACGTCCTCGCCGTTCGGTCCCGTGGTGAGGAAGAGGTTCGCCGGTTTGAGGTCCCGGTGGATGACGCCGGCTCGGTGGGCCGCGCCGAGGCCCGCGAGGGCCTGGGAGACGAGGTCGACGGCACGGGCGATTGGGACGCGCCCCTCGCGCCGCAGCAAGGCCCTGAGCGGCGTGCCGTGCAAACGCTCCATGACGTAGAACGCTACGTCCACGCCCTCGTGATCGAAGCGTTCGACCCGGACGATGTTGGGGTGGCCGAGACGCGATGTCGTTTCGGCCTCGCGGCGAAACCGCTCGAGGTGGGCTGGGTGGCGGGCGAGCTTCGGGTCGAGGACCTTCACCGCCACGGGCCGCCTGGATGGCAGATGGGTGCCTTCGTAGACGCTGCCCATTCCGCCGCGCCCGAGGAGGTCCCCGAGCACGTAGTCGCCGGGCAGGTGGCGCCCTTCGAGGGAGCCTGGGGGAGAGCCAATTCGAGACATCGCCGGCTCAGAATGTATCATCGTCTGGTGTCAGTCCCTGCCCTTCGTACGGCGCCTCTTGGGCCGCTGCTGCTCTTGATTCTCGCGGCCGCTCCCGTGGCTGCCTGTGGTGACGATGCGCCCCCACGGCGAGAGGCCCCGGAGATCATGCTGGCCGGGCCTTTTGCCGGCGAATTCGCGCTCACCGACGCGACGCGGCTCCGGCTGCCTGTGGGAGAGGAGCAGCTCGCCTCGGGTGATGTTGCCCTGGTCTATTGGTACGCCCCCGAAGCCGCAGGTGGGTCGCTGAGTTTCGAGGTTCGGGCGGAGGCGACGGCCCTCGCTCAGGGGACGGTCATTCATCGCGAGCAGACGCCGATCCCGGCGGGCCGACAGCAAGGGTTCTTCGCGGTCGACCCCCGTGAGCT
>JAFDCW010000264.1 GCA_019312705.1 Deltaproteobacteria bacterium | reverse complement strand
CAGCCCCCAGGCCGAAGGTCATGAAGCGCGGTCGGCTGAACTCGAAGGCGGCGACCACCGAGACGGCGCCGTCGGTGATTGTCATCGATTCGATGGCTAGCGCGTCGTGCAGAGCTTCTATGCTGCGCGGCGCCCCGGCCGATGACGCGAGGCGCACCTCGCTCCCGTGCCCCTCGGCCGCGCCGACCCGATAGATGGCAGCCCACCGTTGCCCGTCCCCGCCCATGCCGAGCATCTCGGTTCGTTCTTCCCCGGCGCCCGGCAGATCGACCTGGTTCACGGCGATACCCGCGGGAGTCCGGGTGAACTGCACGAGCTCCGGTGCCGCTTCCTCGCGGCCCAGACCCAGGATGAGCCCCGTATCCGTCGTCGTGTTTTTTACCGTGCTGAACTCCGGAAGGGGGCCAGCGAGGGCCGTCCCCAGAGAGACGCCGGATCGGTCCCAGAGCCCCGCCGAGAGGCAGAGCCGGCCCTCGCAGGTCTCGAGCAATACGGAGAGGTGCTCCTCGCCGAGGGGTCTCGCGGTGAAGAGCTGTGCGCCACTGACCGTGGGGCTCTCAGTCGCCGGGCCACGGGGCGCGCCCCGCGAGGTGACCGGGACCCGGCGCAAGCGGTGCTCACCGGCGCCCCCTTGGATCGCGAAGACAATGCCCCCGTTTATGGACATCGAGAGCCCCACCCCGGTGACATTTTCGGCGTCCCGATCGACCAACGTCGGTGCGCTGGGGGAGCATGCCGGGGGCTCTTCGGGCGACTCGTCTATGGAGGAGCCACGGGGGCGATTCGGGGCTGCCGGAGGGGTCGACGAGGAGCGATCTGCGTTTCCAGCTGACGTGTCGTCTCCACAGCCGTATCCCAGAATTACTAAGGAAAAAGCGATTCCAAATCGTCGGCATGCTGACGATCTGCTGGCGAGTGCAAAAAACCGAGTCATTTCAACACCCGGAGATGACCGTTGGTCGACAGGCTCAATTCTCCAAATCGCGCGGTTCGGAGAGGCCCTCGACGCCCCGATAGCGCCCTCGCTCATCCACTTCGACCCTCGCCAGGGCCGTCTCGGGGTCGTGGGTGAAGAAGAGCCGGAGGCCCTCGGGGACCATCGCCTCGTAGAGAGTCCGCTTCTCGTCGATCAGCATCTCGGGGTACCGGTCGTAGCCCATGGTGATGGGCAGATGCACCCAGGGCATGCCCGGGACGAGGTCCCCGGCGAAGACCACCGGGCCCCCCGCCATGGCCACCTCGGTCAGCATCAGCCCCGGCGTATGGCCATGGCTGTAGTGGAAGCGATAGCCGTCTCCGAGGACCTCGCTGGTTTCCCCGGTCACGATCTCGAGGCGGCCCCTCTCCTCGAGGAGGCGGTTCAGGGTCGGGATAAACGAGGCCCGGTCCCGGGGGTGAGGATGCTGGGCCCGTTCCCAGGCCTCCTGACCCACGACGAAGCGGGCCTTCGGGAAGAGCAGGGCGAGTTCCTCGCCGTCGGCCCAGGGCGAGAGCAGGCCCCCGGCGTGGTCGAAGTGCAGATGGCTCAGCACCACGACGTCGATCTCTTCGTGGGGGGTGCCGGCCTTTTCGAGGTTTTCGAGCAGCACATGCCCCGGTTCGAGGACGCCAAAGCGATACTTCAGCTTGGGCTCGAAGAACGCGCCGATGCCCGTCTCGAAGAGAACGGAGCGCCCTTCCTCCCGGACCAGCATGGCCCGGCAGGCGAGGGGGATCCGGTTGTCGTCGTCCGGCTCGATCCAGCGTTGCCACACCGCCTTCGGTGCGTTGCCGAACATCGAGCCCCCGTCGAGGCGCTGCGTATTACCGGCGATCGCCGTCAGGGTGCGCATGGTGCGAAGAGGATACGCCGCTCTTCGAGCCAACTGAAGCTCGCGGTCAGCGAACGACGTCTACGTCGAATGCGACGGACAGATCCCCGACGGTCGCCGTGGCTCGCGACGGTCCAGCGAGCTCAGCGAGTCCGTATACCAATACGCTCGCGCTTCCGTCGGCGTTGGTCTCGAGTCGGAGAGGGCCGGCCTCGTCGAAGTAGCCGTCGAGGCCGAGTCGCGCCTCGATGCAGCCGGGGATGGCGTCGCCGAAGACGGTCAACTCGAGGCCGACCATGTCTGAGCCCTGGGCGCCGGTGATCATTGCGACCGAGGCGCCGTCGCCGACCTCTTCGAAAGCGCTGGCGTCGTAGATGGCGATGCGGTCGGGGGTCCAGCGCATAGCGCTCTCGGCGCTGCATCGGGGGACCTCCGGCAAACCATCCTCTTCATGGCAGCCGGCCGCGAGGCGTCCAAAGAGAGGAAGAGCGACGACGGTCGCCACCAAGAAGAGGCGGGTGGGCAGAGATTGCCGATGCGGCGCGGTCGTCATGGTGCGCACGCTATCGCATGGAAGTCGCCCCGTAAGGACACTGACGATTCTGTCGCCTTGACGACAACACCCACTTTTCTTAACGTCTGAACGTAACCTTGTCTGTGGTCCGCAACATTTTGCTCTTGGCCCTCGCGTTTTCGATGAGCCCGGGCCTCGTCGAGCTCGCCGAAGACAGCGTGAATATCGCGCTGGATGGGCACTCCGACCACGAGGAAGGTGAGGACGCCTGCCCCGAGCACGGGTGCACTCCGCTCTCACACCACTGCGGCTGTTGCACTTCGATCGCCGTCACCGTCGCGCCTGACGTGGACAGGGTGCCGGTTTCGATTCCGGTCCACGGCACTTGGGTTTCTGACGCGCACCGACCGGGGCCCAAGGGCACCCGCGCACGGTTGCTGCGTCCACCAAGGGCCTGAGGTCCCGGCGCGCCAGGGGTAGTCCGTCCGACCGTTAGGGTCGCGACGGCTGCGCGCCGTCATGCGTGGATTCTCGGGGGTCGTTCGCGATTCTCGAGGAGCTGCACGGCAGAGACCCGTCAGATGAGGTGAATTCGATGCGTAGGATGACGAGCGCCATGAGCGCTCTATGGGTAGTCGTGAGTCTAACGGGCGGCGCGGGTGTCGCGTGGGCTCAAGAAGAGGCCCCGGGGCTAAACCGAGGGGGGCTCTCCTCGGAGCTCGGCGCCGAGGTTCAGGAGGTGACCCTCGGCGGCACTTCGGTTTCGCTCGAGGAATTGCTCGACCACGCCGAGCGGAGCGCCCCCGCCCTCGCGGTCGCTCAGGCGGAAGTGGGTTTGGCGGACGCGGACTTTGGGGCCGCAGCGCCGTGGTTGCCGAGCAACACTCGGTTGAATCTAGGCCTCGGGCCTCGCATCGCGGCGAACGCCGGGGCCGCGACGGACCTCAACGCCCAGGCACAGCTATGGCAGCAGATCGAAATCGCGGGGCAGCGTCCCCTGCGCTTCGACGTTGCCCGCGCTGCACGAGCAACGCGCGAGAGCAGTCTGGCGCGTGCCCACTGGCTCGTGCACCAGCAGATCCATGCGGGCTATCGAGCGGCCCTCGCGGCCCGTCGCCGGACCGAGCTCGAGCGACGGCTGGTCACCTTTTCGGCCCAACTTCTGGACATCGCCCAGCGCCGCGTTCGCGCCGGTGACGCCGCTGCGCTGATCGAGCGCTTGGCTGAGGCGGACCTAGCCCAGGCTCGCCAGCGCGCAGTTGCCGCGCTTCAGACGTACCGCGACGCATGCCTCTTCCTCGCCGAGATCTCCGGATGGTCCGTCACGTCGCCCCCGGAGCCCGTGGGAGCTTTGTCTACCCCTCATCGAGCGCCGACCCTCGCCCAGCTCACCGACTTGGCCTTGGAGCACAATCCCGAGCTCGTCGTTCGTCGTGCTGCGGTCCGCGAGGCAGAATTACGCGCAGATCTCGCCAGTCGTGAAGCCTTTCCGAGCCCCCACCTCGGGATCCAATACGGGTACGAAGGCGCCCCCGGTGGCGGAGTCGCCGAACACGTCGTCATGGGGCGGCTGCTCTTCGAGATCCCAGCCTTCGCGGTCAACCAGGCCGAGCGCGCGCGGACCTCGGCCGCCCGGGATGTCGCCGAGGCGCGCAAGGACGCGATAGGCGCAGTCATCGAGGCGCGCCTCGAACGCTTGCGCAGCGCTGTCGACGCTGCCGCGGCGCGGGTCGAGAGCTATGGCTCCGACATTCTTCCCCGCTTCGAAGAAAACCTCACCATGTTGCGTCGCTCGTTCGAGCTCGGGGAAATCGACCTCCTGCGAGTTTCCGTCGCGCTTCAGCGCTTTCTCACCATTCAACAGCAGGCGCTCAGCGCCCACGTCGACTACTTCAGCGCCGTCGCGGCCCTCGAAGCACAGGTCGGCAAAGAAATTTCAACTCACGTTGGGGGTGCTCAGTGAAGGGCCTCGAAGAAATGACTCGCTTGGTACTCGCCATGGTCTTCGCTCTGGCAGTCGCCGGTTGCCCCACGGAGTCGTCGGGAGAAGACGAGCATGGCGACGAGCACGGCGACGAGCACGGCGACGAGCACGGCGACGAGCACGGCGACGAGCACGGCGACGAGCACGGCGACGAGCATGGCGAGCATGAAGGTGAGCTTCGCCTCACGGCCGAGGCGATCGAAGCCAGCGGAATCGCTGTCGGGACAATCTCCCGGCGAGCCCTCACCGGAGGTGCGGGGCTCCCCGCAGAGGTGAATTTCGACCCACTCAGCACTGCCCATGTCTCACCTCTCACCACCGGTCGCTATGCCGAGATCAAGGTGGCTCTCGGAGACCGCGTCGAGGAAGGAGAGCTGATGGCCCTGGTCGAATCCGGGACCGCCTCCGAGGCGACCGCCCAGCTCGCGCAGGTAAGAGCGCAGTTGCGTGCTGCCGAGACCGTCCTCGAACGCAACCGGCAACTCGTCGAACAGGGCATCGGCGCTCAGCGCGCGTTGATCGAAGCGGAGTCCTCTGTCGCGAGGCTCCGGGCGGAGTCCCAGGGGCTCTCCCGACAGCTTCGGGTCCTCGGTTCGGGCCAAGGTGGCCGGCTCCGACTTCTCGCACCCATCGCTGGGGTCGTCACCCAGGTCCACGCGACCCCCGGCGAGGCGGCCAACCCGGCTCAACCCGCCTTCATCGTCGCTGACCCGACCGCGATCAGCGTATACGTCCAGGTGCCTGAGCTCGCGATCGCCCGCGTCTCCGAGGGCCTCTCGACGGTATTCCGTCCGCACGCTTTTCCGGAACTCGCGCTCACGGGCACCATTCAGTACCTCGCCCCCGCGATCGATCCCGACACGCGCAGTCTCACCGTCCGGGTGGCCCTCGACGAAATCGACCCGCGCTTGCGCAGCGGGATGTACGGCTCGGTGGAGCTGGTCGGAGACGGCCTGTTGTCTCTCGCTGTTCCGACGAGCTCGGTCGTCACCATGGACGGCACCACGACCGTCTTCGTGCCCGGCGACGAGGACGGCGAATTTCGCCCCGTTCCTGTAAGCATCGGCCGCCGCGCTGGTGTGTTCTACGAGCTCCTCACTGGCCTCGATGAGGGTGACGAGGTGGTCATCGCGGGCGCATTCACGCTCAAGAGCGCCATGTCGATGGACGAGCTCTCCGAGCACCAACACTGAGTCGAGGAAGAGCCAATCATGAAAAGATTCCTCGAACTCTGTCTTCGGTGGCGCCTCCTGGTTTTCGTTGGCGTCGGCCTCGTCGTCGCCGTCGGGCTGCGCAGCGCGCTCCAGCTTCCGATCGACGCCGTCCCCGACGTCACCAACGTCCAAGTGCAGGTCCTGACTGACGTTCCCTCACTCGGCCCCGTCGACGTCGAACGAACCATCACCTTCCCCATCGAGTCCGCGATGAGCGGTATCCCCGACGTCGAAGAGATTCGGAGCATTTCCCGATTCGGGCTCTCCGCCGTGACCATCGTCTTCGAAGAGGGCACCGACCTCCTTCGCGCGCGGCAGCTCGTGTCCGAACGTCTAGTCCAGGCGCGAGCCGGCTTGCCTCCGGGCGTGCAGCCGGAGATGGGCCCGCTCAGCACGGGCCTCGGTGAGGTCCTCCAGTTCGAGGTCAAAAGCGATCGGATGTGTCCGAGCAACGACGAGGATACCGAGGCGTGCCATACGCCGATGGAGCTCCGCTCGATCCTCGATTGGTTCGTCGCCGTGGAGCTCCGCGGAGTTCCAGGTGTCGTCGAGGTCAACAGCTTCGGCGGCGAGCTCAAGACCTACGAGGTGGAGGTGCTGCCCGACCGGCTGCGTGCTCTCAACGTCTCGTTGTCGCAGCTTTACTCCGCCCTCGAAGAAAACAACGCGACGGCGGGCGGGGGGTACCTCACCCGGGCCGGCGAGCAGCTCTTGGTGCGCGGCGAAGGCCGCGTTCAGAGCCTCGAAGACATCGCCGAGACCATCATAGACACGCGCGAGCACACCGGTGTGCCGGTTCGGGTGCGCGACGTGGCGCGGGTGCACTTCGCCCCCATGTTGCGGCAGGGAGCCGTCACCCGCGACGCTCGCTGTGAAGTCGTCACGGGCATCGTCATGATGCTCATCGGCGCCAATGGCCGTGAGGTCGTCGACGCCGCGAAGGAGCGCCTCGCGCGCCTCTAGGGCTCCCTCCCGGAG
>JAFDCW010001043.1 GCA_019312705.1 Deltaproteobacteria bacterium | reverse complement strand
AGAGCTGGCGGTAGCCGAGCCCGACGACGATGGGCAGCGCGAACGCGTCAGCGGCCATGTCGCCGCACATCGACAGGTCGGTGCCGTGCTCTCCGGCGGCCCGGGCCGTGAGGTCGAGGAGCTTGAGCACCGCCGGGTCGAGGGGGCGCGCGAAGGGCGCCACCCGCGGATTGGTCCGGTCGAGGGCCAGGGTGTACTGCACGAGGTCGTTGGTCCCAACGCTGAAGAAGTCGCACTCCTTCGCCAGGGCGTCCGCCATCAGCGCCGCCGCGGGCACCTCGATCATGGCGCCGACGGGGACCCGCGCGTGGGCCTCTCCGGCGGCTTCGAGCTCGGCGATCACCTCTTCGACCAAAGAACGCGCATAGCGCATGTCGCCTACCGACCCGACGAGGGGAAACATGAGACGGGCGCTTCCGTGCTCGGCCGCCCGGAGGATGGCCCGCACCTGAGTGCGAAATAGGCGCGGGTGGGTCGCGAGAAGGCGGACGCCCCGGAGCCCGAGGGCAGGATTCGGTCCCGCGAGGAAGCGCCGGCTTCGGGGCAGTTTGTCCGCGCCGAGGTCGAAGGTCCGGAAGGTCACGGTGCGCGGGCTCATCGCCTCGAGGACCTCGGCATACACGGCGCGCTGTTCCTCTTCGGTCGGCGCTTGGTCCCGGCCGAGGTAGAGAAACTCGGTGCGAAAGAGCCCTACCCCGCTCGCCTCGGGACCCGCGGCGGCCTCGACTTCGGTCGCCATCTCGAGGTTGACCGAGAGGGTGACGACGACCCCGTCACTCGTCCGGACCTCTCCCCCCGCTCGGCTCCTCAGCTGGGCGGTGAACGCGCGATAGCTCGACGACCGCTCGGCGGCGATGGCCCGCTCCGGCGCGTCGGCCGAGAGCACGAGCTCGCCGCGGATGGCGTCGACGACCACCGTATCCCCGTCGCCGACCCGGTCCGTCGCCTCGGACACTCCAACCAGGGCTGGCACGCCGAGGGCCCGGGCGATGATCGCCGTATGGCTCGTCGGACTGCCGAGCTCGGTGACGAGACCGATGATGGGACGCTTCGAGAGCCGCGCGGCCTCGGCTGGGCTGAGGTCATCGGCGATGACGATCATCGGTTCGTCGACGTCGGGGAGCGTGGTCGGCGCGCCGGTGAGGCACCGAAGGATGTGCAGGCCGACCTGAGTGACGTCCGCCGCCCGGCCGCGGAAATACTCGCTGCTGGCCTCTTCGAGCTGGCGAGCGAGGCCCTCGACGGTGCGGCGCAGCGCCCACTCGGCACAGATATGTTCTCGTTCGATGATCTCGACCGTCGCATCGACGAGCAGAGCGTCACCGTGCATCAGGAGGTGAGCGTCGAGGATTAGGCGGTAGTCCGCAGCCACGCTCTCGCCGAGGGCGGCCCTAGCCCCTTCGATCTCGGCCCGGGATGCCTGGATCGCCTTCCGAAAACGGGCGACCTCGCCTGGCGCCGCCGAGGAGGCGATGCGCCGCCTGGGCACTCGCAGCGCCGACCGACCCACGAGGCACGCCTTGCCCACGACGACCCCGTAGGACGCGGGGATGCCGCGGAGGACGGTGCGGTCGTGCGAACTCACCCCTTCATGCCCCCTTCTTCACCGCGCCATGCGCCCTTCGTCACGCGTCCTCGCCAAAGCGGTCCGCGATGAGCCGGCCGATGGCCGCCACGGCATCCTCTCCGTCCCGCCCGGACCCGATCACCGTGACCTCGGTCCCCCGCTGACCGCAAAGCAGCAATACCCCCATGATGCTCTTGGCGTTGACCCGTTGGCCGTCCTTTTCGAGCTCGACCTCGGCATCGAACGTCGCCGCGAGATGCACCAGGCGCGCCGCCGCCCGGGCGTGCAGACCGAGCTCGTTGACGATCAGGAAGGTGCCCTCGGCGCGCCCCGCGGGAGCATCACCCGGAGCCTCATCGGGGACGCTCACGCGAGCTTCCGCCCCGCGTCGCGATGAGCGACGACGACCTCCCGACTCGTCCGCAGGCGCTTGGCCAGCTCTTCACTGATGGCAACCGAGCGGTGACGACCACCGGTGCACCCGATGCCGATGGTCAGGTAGCTC
>JAFDCW010001042.1 GCA_019312705.1 Deltaproteobacteria bacterium | reverse complement strand
CGTCGCATCCGGTGCTGCCGAGGTGCTGGCGCCAGCCCCCGGTGATCCCGGTGCTCACCCCATCGATACGCATGAACTTGTAGCCGCCCTGCCAGTTCCAGAACATCGAGGTGACGTTGAGGGGCGCCGGGGCGGTGGCGACGTCGATGTTGTGGTTCTGCCCGAAGGGCACTCCCATCGTGAAGCGCACGCCGGTGTAGGTCCCCGACGGGACCGTGCCCTCGATGGTCGAGTTGAGCTGGGGGTTGCCGCCGGTGCAGGTGGACGAGCCGTCCTCGAAGTCGAGGAGCACCGTTCCGTCGAGGGCCCACATGCCGTCGGTCTCGATGGCGACGGGGACTTCGGTGCCGGTGGCGTCCACGAGGCGCACTTCGTGCACGTAGAAGCGGAAGTCGTTGGTCGTGATGGTGGAGTTGGTGGTGCCCACGTCGGCGAAGCTGCCTCCGCAGGAGAAGGCCTCGGTGCCGACCTTGGCGGCGAAGGTGAGGGTGACGCTCTGGGTGGCCCCGGCGTCTCCTGTATCTCCTGCATCTCCTGCATCTCCTGCATCTCCTGCATCACTCGGGCCCGTATCGCCCACGGCCCCGTCGCGGGCACCGCTGTCGGCCACGCCGGAGTCGGTCGCCACGTCGTCGTCTCCGCACGCCGTGAACAGGAACGTGGCGATCGCCACGAGCGCTACATGCTTCATCCGAGTCATCGTTCTTGTTCTCCCATTTTAACAGTCGCTGCCAAGTAATTGTGCAGGTCTTCCAGGAGGGCAACCCGTCGTTCGCTCGCGCTTGCTGCGTCGAAGTTCATGTTCTCCGCCCACGCCGCGGCGTCGAAGCTCACGGTGACCCGGGCGAGGTCACGGGCGGCCGTGCGGGAGCCGGCGGCACTCGGGAAGCTGCCTTCGATGCCATAGCCCACGCGTCGCATCCCGGCACGGCCCTACCAGGTGATCCGCTCGTCCCAGGGCTCGCCGGCGAAGGTCGCCATGAGCGCGAGGACGGTGGTGCGGTGCTCGGCCTGGGCGAGGCGGAGATGCCGTCGAGCGTCGTCGCCGAGGTGTTCGGCGACGTAGCTGTCCTGGTCTCGGAAGAGCGCCTTCACGGCCACCAGTGCGCCGCCCGCGTCGGCGGGGGATTGCTCGAGGGCCTGGCGGACCTCGTCGACGTGGGTTTGCCAGACGTTGCCCCAGCCGGCCTCGAAGGCCTCGCGCTGCTCGTCGGGAACCTGAAGCAAGGTGTAGGCCCGGGCGAGGTCCCGCTCACGGGTGGCGGCGCCTTGCTCTTCGTCCGAGACGGTCTCGAGGATGCTGGCGATGGTCTCCTCTTCCTGTTCTTCCCAGGCGTCGCGAAGCTGACCGAGGGCGATGGTCTCGAGCACGTCGTCTTGGAAATCCGCGTCGACCTCGTGGGACCCGGGGAGGACGAGGCCGGCCGCGCCCACGTGACCTTGCTCTTCTTCGCCGAGGGGATCGTGGTGGGTGAAGGCCCGGGCGGCCTCTCGGCTCGCGTCGAGGCCGTCGGCCCGGCAGTCCGCGAGCTCGACCCAGCATGTCGTTTCTCTGGGGTCCTCGGCGGCACCGGCCTGCTCTTGGGAACCGGGGTCCGCGACCGTCTCGGATCCGTCCTGGGCGGCCCGCTGCTGCCCCGCTTCGACCGCCGCGCCCGATGGCGCGGTGAGCCATTGGAGCGTATTCAGGCCGAGGGAGAGGACGAGGGCGAGGGCGAAGAGCGCGGTGGTGCGATTCATCGGCGGCAGTATGGCACCCGGGCGCCGCACGGAAAGAGTGACATCGAGGCGCAACCGAAGAGTCGCCGCGCAGATAAGTCCGCATGCGAAAAAGGAAGCCCCAACCCCGCCGTCCCCCGAACCGTGATTCCGGCGTCGCCCGCCGCGGCTTCGAGCGATGGGTTTCGGGCATCCCCGAAGCCCCGACGGCCTTCTGGGAGCCCGTGGTCGATGCCTTCCTCGCCGAGGGCCGGCAGAACGAATCCGACGTCGAAGGGGCGATCCTACTGCTCGCGCTCCTCGGGGCCGACGGACAGAGCGGCTTCCTCGAAGGAAGCTGGATTCTCCACGGG
>JAFDCW010000263.1:6540-9821 GCA_019312705.1 Deltaproteobacteria bacterium | reverse complement strand
CCTCGAGCCGCAACATCGGGGTGATGCACGGGGGGCTCTACTACCCTCCGAAATCCCTCAAGGCAGTGACCTGCGTCGAGGGCCGGGAGCTGAGCTACGCCCGAGCTGAGAAGTGGGGCGTTGCCCACCGGAAGACGGGCAAGCTGATCGTGGCGGTCTGCGAGGACGAGGTGCCGTCCCTCGACGCCATCGCCCGCCGGGCCAGCGAGACGGGGGTGCACCTCGAACACCTGGACGGCGCCCAACTCCGGAAACGCGACCCGGCACTCTCGGGGGTGGCGGCCCTCTACTCCCCCGAGTCCGGAATCATCGACGTGCACGCGCTCCTCGAGAGCTACCGGGCCGAAGCTCGAGAGCACGACGCCGAGGTGGTCCTTCATACTCGGGTTGTCGGCATCGACGCGGCGAACGACGGCCTCGTCGTCGCAACCGAGAACGACCGCGGTGAGGGCGAGCAGCTTCGCGGCCGCTGGGTCATCAACGCCGCAGGCCTCGACGCCGACCACATCGCCGCCCTCGGCGGCCTCGACATCGATGCCCTCGGCTACCGCCTCTCCCCGTCGAAGGGCGACTACTTCGCCCTGTCCGCAGGCGCCCCGCGGCCCCGGACCGCTCTCGTCTATCCGGTCCCCACGGGTCCCGGCCTCGGCGTGCACCTGACCATCGACCTCGGGGGCCGATGTGTCGCCGGCCCCGACGCGACCTTCGTCGAAGATCGGGGCAGCTACGCGATCGACGAAAACAAGGCCGTAGCCTTCGCCGAGGCGGTCGCCCGGTACCTGCCGGGGGTGCGCGAAGAGCACCTCACCCCCGACTATGCGGGCATCCGACCACGCCTCGCGGGGCCTGGGGTGCCGTTCCGGGACTTCGTGATCGAAGAGGCGACGCCCCACGGCGCGCCGGGCCTGGTGAACGTACTCGGCATCGAGAGCCCCGGGCTCACGGCGGCGCCGGCGATCGCCCGACGGGTCGCCGCGCTCTTGCGCTGACGTCCGCGCTGACGTCCGTGCTGAGGCCGGCGCTGAGTCTCAGTCTCGTCGTTTCTTGTCGGCCTTGCGGCGGACCTTGGCGGCGTTGCGCTCGCGCTTCTTGCGCTTTTCGTGCACGGCGACGTGGCGATTGAGCTTGGTGCGCAGCCTCGGCTTGCGACCCGGGTGCGCCGGCTGGTCGTCGTGGTGCTCGTCGATGTCCCCGAGCTCCTGGCCAAGCTCGAACACCGTCACCTCGCGACGCCCACGCTTGCCGAGACGCAAAGGGATGACCGCGGCCCCGATGCCCGCGCCGACGTAGACCGCGCCCTTGGGCTCCGTGTCCTCGCGGCGCGACCCATACATGCCGTGGATATATCGATGGCCAGCGAGCTTGCCGACAGAAAGCTCGTGCAGCCGAGCCAGGGTGACCTGCCCGGCGTGGGTGTGGCCACTCAGCACGAGGGGCACGCCATGGGACCAGAGCCCGTCAGCCTCTTCGGCGATGTGCGATAGCCCGAGGATCGCGCGCTTCGGGTCGAGGCCCTTCACTGCGTCTTCCCGGGAGGCGTGGCCGGTGTAGGCGTCATCGAGGCCCACCACCTGGAGCGGCTGATTGCGCACGGTGAACGTCGTCCAGGCGTTGTCGAGGAGTTCTACGCCGGCGCTCTTCATCGCCCGGCGCACCTCGTCGGCCCCGGACCAGTAGTCGTGGTTGCCGAGGACGGTGATCATCGGCGCGTCGTAGGCCGACAGGACCTCGACGAGCTGGTCGAGGTAGGCCTGGCTGTGACAGACGAAATCGCCGGTCATCACGATGAGGTCCGGCTGCTGCGCATTGGTGAGCTCTGCCGCGGCCATCTGCACGCGGAGCGGCGTGACGCGGCCGACGTGGATGTCGGTGACGTGGGCTACGCGAATCCCGTCGAGCTGCTGGGCGTGCACCGAGGGGCCGGCGAATCGCCGAAGCTCGATGACCGGCTCCTTCTTCTTTTTGTCCTTCTTGTCGACCTTGTCGCCAAACTGGGGCAGCTCGGAAGGTGCGCCGGAATCGGGCAGAGGGTTTCGGTCAGCGAGGGCCACAGGATACGAGGATAACCCGAGAGCGCCGCGGCGCCATCTTCGACGCGCTCAAGCGCCTTTTTCGAGGTCTTCAGACTCGATGATCTGCCCGGCAGCGGCCGATTCGAAAGCCAGCCGGACCAACTCTTGGGCGAGGGCCGTATTGGTCGTGGTGGCGAGGCGTTTTCCGAGTCGCTTTGCGCCGATGGCGCCCAGTACTCCCGCCACGCCGTCGAGGGCAACCGCCCCGATGCGCTCACCCCGGCGCTCTTCGTCCCGATCGGCGCCGGTGATGAACGCCGGTCGCACGACCGTGTAGGGCAACGAACCTTTCCGGAGCTCGCCTTCGATGCGCGCCCGAACCGCCAGATAGGGGTTGCGCGCATTCGGGGTGACGCCGAGGGAGGAGAGGTAGACGAAGCGCGGGGCATGGCCCGAAGCTTCGGCGGCGCGGCGGAGCATCGCCGTGAGTCCGTAGTCGACCGCCTCGTAGCCCTCGACCGTACTACGCCCTTCATCCTTGGCCCGGGCCCGGGTCGTCCCGAGGAGCGCAAAGACCGCGCTGGGCCCTAACCGACCGAGGGCCCGAGCCATCGCCTGCTCTTCCCAGGCGGTGCCGTCCACCTCGGCGCCCATCATCTCGAAGCGGGCCTCCCACTCGCGAAACTGGCACGAGTCGGGGCGCACGTGGGCGATCGTCCGATATCCCGTTTCGCAGAGGATGCGCACGACCTCACGCCCGGTGTACCCCGTCGCCCCAGCGACGAAGGCGACCTGCCCTCCCCGGTTCCCCGCTTCCTTCATGCAATTCCTATATCACGGGCGGCTGGCGTATGATTCCGCCGCAATGCTGATCGGTTATATCGACGGCCACTTCGACGAAAGCGAAAAGCAGTTCGTTCGCGAGTACATCGGAAAGGTCGTCGAGTCCCGGGTCGACGACGGCATGCCCGACGCAACGCCCGAGGTCCGGGGCGAGCTCGTGGCCAAGTTCACGACGCACTTCCTCGAGGTCTTCGAAGGCATCGATACCCACGTGAAGGACCTCTTCACCGAGGCCGTGTCCAGCGAGGAGAGCCAAGAAGGCTTCGTGCACGCGAAGTTGAAGCTCCGGTGCTACGAGATCTTCCATGGCTTCGACAAGGAGAGCCAGTCGGCGCTGCTCGATACCGTCGATGAGTTCATCTACGCCGACGGGGAGGCCCACCCCGCCGAGATGAAGCTGCGCGCGGAAGTCGCCGCTCTCCTCGA
>JAFDCW010000263.1:0-6515 GCA_019312705.1 Deltaproteobacteria bacterium | reverse complement strand
CGATGGACCCGGAAAAGATCAGCCAGCAGATCACCGCCGACCTCGGTCTCCTAGACCGCCTCGTCGAGGCCCTCGACGAACGCCGAGCCGAGGGGAACGGCAAGCTCACGGGCAAGCAGAGCGTCGACGAGTTCGCTGGCCAAGACGGTTTCCTCGACGGGCATACCTTCGTGCTACCCGCCAAGCCGGGGCACAAATACGAGCTCATCGTCCTCGGCGACATCCACGGCTGCTACTCGAACCTGAAAGCGGCCATCATGCAGTCGCGCTTCTTCGAGAAGGTCGAGGCGTTCACAAAGGACCCCGAGAACAACCCAGACCCGAAGCTGGTGCTGCTCGGCGACTACATCGACCGCGGCCGCTTCAGCTTGAACGGGGTGCTCCGGGCCGTGATGCAGGTCTACGTGACCGCGCCGAACCACGTCTACGTGCTGCGCGGGAACCATGAGTACTACCTCGAGTACAAAGGCCAGGTGTACGGCGGCGTGAAGCCCGCCGAGGCGATCAACTCCCTCAAGCCGCACCTGCCCGTCGACGTCTTCCGCAAGTATATGGCGGCCTTCGACGCGCTGCCCAACGTGCTGCTCTTCGACAAGGTGATGTTCGTGCACGGCGGCATCCCCCGGGACCTCCTGGTGAAAGAAAAGTGGAAGGACATGTCGGCGCTCAACGACCCGGACATGCGCTTCCAGATGATGTGGTCCGACCCATCGACCGCCGACGTCATCCCGGCAGAGCTCCAGGAGCAATCGGCGCGTTTCCCCTTCGGACGCCTCCAGGCGGCTGCGTTCCTCCAGCGCATGGGTTGCCACACCCTCATCCGCGGCCACGAGAAGGTCGAAGAGGGATTCAAGAAGAACTACGACGACGACGACGTCACCCTGATGACGCTCTTCTCTGCGGGCGGCGAGACCAACGATGACCTCACCGAGGACTCGAGCTATCGCTCGGTGGTCCCCCACGCGCTGACCGTCACCTACGAAAACGGCGAGATGGAGGTCACGCCTTGGCCCCTTGATTACGAGCGCTACAACGACCCCAAGTACAACAAGTTCTTTGCGGACGAGCCGGAGATCGAGCACCGCGGCTAGCGCCATCGCGTAACCGATGTTCGGGTCGGCGCCAGCACACGATGCGGGTCTCTACGTTGCCGGAGAGATAGAGCGCATCACTGGTGGGTGGCAGCCGCCGTTTGCCGCCTGACCGGGGCGGGCGGTCGCAGGGGCGGAAGCGCAGGGGCGGGCGGCACCCCGCCTCCCCCAACATTGCAGATGCAACAAATCCGCAGTATCTTTCATATGCAGTGAAAGCGCCGCAGCTCGAACCTGCCTCCCCCGACCCCGCGGAGGTGCTCACCGAGGCGCTCCTCCGCGCGAGTGATTTGCTGGGCCTGAAGAAGCGCGAGCTGAGCCGGGTACTGGGAGTGAGCGAGGCCTCGGTGTCCCGCCTGGGGCGCAGTCGCACGCTGAACCTCGAGGCCAAAGAGACGGAGTTGGGGGCGCTCTTTCTGCGCGCCTTTCGCAGCCTCGACGCCTTGGTGGGCGGCAGCGAGCCCAAGGCTCGGGCGTGGCTGCGCGCCGACAACCACCACCTCGGCGGCGTACCCGCGGAGCTCTGCCAGCGCGCCGAGGGCCTAGTCTCGGTGGTGCATTACCTCGACGCGATGCGAGGCACGCACTGAGCCCCGCGCCTTCCGTCGCCGGGGCCTTCAAGCGGGTCCGCCGTGAGCTCGGTCCGCTCGCGGCGCTCGCGGTGCGCGCCGTGGAAGCGCAGCACTTGGTAGCGATGCGCAAGTTGGTGACCTCGGACGCGGCCCAAAGGGTCCTCGAAGAGTTGCTCGACGCCCACAAGCCGCCGCCGCCTCCCGAGTCCGCGCGCCTGCACTACCTGCTCTTCACTCCCTTTCGCTATCGGCCCCTACGCCACGGGTCGCGCTTCGGCCGACGCCACGAACGCGGCATCTTCTACGGCTCTCTGAGTCCCGCCACGTGCCTCGCCGAGGTGGCCTACTACCGATTGCTCTTCCTGGACGGCACCGCGGCATCCCTCGAGCCCCTGGAGGTGGACCTCACACTCTTTCGGTCCCGGGTCCGAACCCAGCGCGGCGTCGACCTCGGCGCTGACGCCTTTCGACATTGGCGACGGCCCCTCGAGTCACGGACCGACTACCGCTTCACCCAAGAGCTGGGCAGCCGCATGCGAGAAGAGGGCGTCGAGGCCTTCATCTATCGATCCGCGCGGGATCCAGCGGCGGATCGCAACGCCGGCGTGTTGGCTCCGGGCGCCTTCGGTCGCAGCCGCCCCCACGGCATGGAAACCTGGCACGCCTTCGCCACCCGCGCGGGCGTGGAGATGCGGCGGAAGGACTTCTTCCGCCTCGAGGTCCTCACCTTTGGCCGTGAGCTCTTCGAGGTCGATGGCGTATTGCCCGCGCCGGCTGTCTGAATCCGCCGGTCAATCCGCCACGACGACGCCCTCAGCCAGGCCGAGCTCAACCCGCAGGCGCCACTCGGCGCCGTCGGGGTACCATATAGAGCGTGACCGTGACGCGGCGGCGGCTGGGGTGGCTTCAGCTAGGGTTGCGCGTGCCGCAGTCTTCGCAGTCCGTTCCGAGCTCGCACAAGTCGTAGTCACTGCCGGAGCCGCCGTCGTCGCAATCGTCGTCCCCCGAGTACTCGCAGGAATCGTTGCACAGGGGCTCGGGCGCCGAGAGGGAGCAGGCCGCTATTTCCGAGCAGGCGGTGTCCACGTGGAGCTCGAACGCGCTCCCCGCCCTATCGGCCAGCGTGCTGCAATAGCCTCTGGTCGCACTCGTGCACTCACCCACATCGACCAACTGACAACAACCGTAGTCGGCGTCGGGGTCGGCCACGTCGCACGCAGCAACCGCGCTACAGGCGGTATCGACGTGGAGCTGAAATCCGCTCCCCGCCCTATCCGCCAGTGTCCTGCAGTAGCCCCTGGGGGCAGACGTGCATGCTGCGGCTCCATCGAGCTCACAACAGCCGTAGTCGCTGTCGGACTCCATGAAGCTCTCGCCGCACACGATCTCGCTGCAGCTGGTATCGACGTGGAACACGGACCCGCCCCCCGCCCTATCCGCGAGTTCGTCGCAATAGCCCCGGTTTGTGTAGGTGCACTCCGCGACCGCCAGCTCGCAGCAGCCGCGATCCACCTCGCCCTTCTCACCCGAGACGACGGGCTCGCCCGATGCCGTACAGGCGATGCCGCCCAACAGGGCAAGGGCAACGATACATGCCTGGAGATTGGTGTGTCGGTTGTGTTTCATTGTCGCGCTGACCCCAATGAGAGGCGTCCGCCTCGTTCCACCCGTCGTCCGCAATATACATGCACCGTCGCGCTCGGCAAATAGACGGACTCGACGAGTCGAAGCAATTCGACGTCTCGCAAACGTCGTTCGCTGCGCGCCCGCTCGGTCCAGTGACGGAAGCCCTGTACACTCCGCCGGACAGAAGACCGGCAGTGTGCCGCTGAAGCTACGATGAAGGCGATCATGGAACGCAAAACAGCTCTCGTCACAGGTGCTTCCAGTGGAATTGGTGTCGAGTTCGCGAGGCAGCTTGCCGCGCAGGGCTATGACCTGTGCATCGTTGCGCGTCGTGCCGATAGGCTCCAGGAGCTCAAAGAGCGGATCGAGAGCAGCTCCGAGGCTACGGTTCACGTCATGCAGACGGATCTTTCGTCACCCGAAGCGATTCAATCGCTCGCGACCCGCTTGCGCGACCAGGGGCTGAACATCGATTGTCTGGTCAACAACGCCGGCTTTGGCCGCCAGTTCTATCTGCAGGAGCTCTCTGCTGCCGAGTGGGAGAAGATGATTCAGGTCAACTGCAGCGCTCTGGTCGCCCTGACCCGAGAGCTCTTGCCTGGGATGATCGAAAGAAAGCGCGGCGAGATCTTGAACGTCGCTTCTGTTGCGAGCTTCCAGGCAGTCGCGACGATGACGGTCTACGCAGCCAGCAAGGCGTTTGTGCTGAGCTTCTCCGAGGGGCTGAGGCACGAGGTGAAACAGCATGGCATCAACGTGAGCTGCCTGTGCCCCGGCGCCACCTACTCGGAGTTTGCCCAGGTGGCCCAGACCAAGCACCGCGAAGCGCCGAGCTTCGCCTGGATGACCCCTGAGCGGGTCGCCCAGATCGGCATTCGGGGCATGCAGAAGAACCGTCCAGTGGTCGTGCCGGGTCTGCTCAACAAGGCGCTGATCTACGGCCAGTCCTTGTTTCCCCGATGGCTCGTGAACGCCATCACCGCCACTATGTTTCGGCCCGTCAAGTAGTAGCTCTGGTCAGGGTCGATACTGCGCGCGGTCGTCATGGGACCTCGGGACGCAGCGCCGCGCGGTTGCGCCATTTCGCAGGCTGGGTCCGATCTCCGCCTACGGCTTGGAGCTCGCGCCGACGAGCGTTCGAACGCTCTCTATGAGCTGCCTTAGCTCGTGCATCGCGGTCATTTCGGGCGCTGCCGCAGTCCATCGACGGCGACGGCGGCGATGATGATGGCGCCGGTTAGGATCTCCCTGACGTAGTTCGGCACGCCGGTGAGCGTGCAGCCGTTGGCGAGCACGGCCATCAAGAAGGCGCCGATCATCGAGCCCAGGATGCTGCCCCGGCCCCCGGACAAGCTGCCGCCGCCGATGACTACGGCGGCGATGATGTCGAGCTCGAGGCCGATGGCCGTCGTCGGGTCCCCGACGGTCAACCGGCCGAGCTGCATGACCCCGGCGAGGCCCGCGAAGGAGCCGGCGATGCCGTAGAGGATGATCTTCACCCGGGAGACCCGAACCCCGCAGAGCCGCGCGGTGTCCTCGTTCGAGCCCACGGCGATGGTGTGGGTGCCGATGACCGTCCGCCGCAGCGCGAAGGCCATGACCACCGCGAGGATGAGGGTCGTCCACACCCCGGGAGAGAGCACGAGCCACGAGGGGTCCGGGTTCTTGCTCATCACGGTGTCGAGCCAGGTCTCGGGCACGTCGACCTTCTGCTCGTCGCCAAGCCACTTGGCGACGCCCCGGGCCATCAGCATCGTGCCGAGGGTGACGATGAATGGCACGACCCGAAGACCGGTGATGAGCGCACCGTTGAGGGCCCCAACCGCTGCACCGACGGCCACCCCGACCACGATGGCAATCGCCGGCGAATGGCCATCTCGGACGAAGAGGGCTGCGGCCACCGACGAGAGCGCGATGACCGAGCCGACCGAGAGGTCGATCCCGCCGCCGATGATGACCCAGGTCATGCCGATGGCCCCGAGGGCGACGATGACCGTCTGGGTGACGATGGTCTTGAGGTTGTAGGCCGAGACGAAGCGGTCCGGAGCGAGGACCGCAAAGAGCCCCATCACCAGGATGAGCCCGATAAACGGACCGAGGACCGACATGGCCCGATTGAGATCGAGGCGTTTCGCGAGTTCACTCATGGGGTCGCACCTCGTGTTGCCTCGTCGAGCAGGCTCGTTTCGTCCCAATGTTTCGCGGGCCGGGGCGATGAGAGCACCCCGCGGTGCATCACCGCGATGCGGTCACAGACGCCGAGCAGTTCGGGGATGTAGCTGCTCACGAAGAGCACCGCCTTGCCGCTCGCCGCGAGCTCGCCGATGAGGCGGTACATCTCGACCTTCGAGCCGACGTCGACGCCCCGGGTCGGTTCGTCGAGGAGGAGGACGTCGGCGTCCTGGTGCAAGAGCCGCGCAAACGCGACCTTTTGCTGATTGCCGCCGCTGAGGTCGCCGGTCGTCTGCCGGGGCCCGGCAGAGCGGATGGAGAGGCGCTCGATGAGTTCGGCGGCGCGGCGGTCCCGGCCTCGGAGGTCGAGAACCCCAAAACGACTGAAGGGCCCGAGCCGCGAAAGTGTGGCGTTCTGGGCGATGGTCAACGACGTCGCGAGGCCCTCTTCTTTTCGGTCTTCGGAGAGCATGCCGAACCCTTGGGCGACGCGGCGAGGCACCGACCTGCCGCCATCTACGGCACCGGCAAAGGTCACCGTGCCGTCGGCCATGGGGTCGAGGCCGAAGATGGCACGCAGGAGCTCGGTGCGCCCGGCCCCGACCAACCCCGCGATGCCGAGGACTTCGCCCCGATGCAGGGTGAAGCTCGCCCGCGAGGGCCGCACTCGGCCCGAGAGTCCGGCGACCTCGAGCAGCGCGTCACCGCGCTCTCGGGGGACCACCGGGAAGACCTCGGTCACCGGCCGGCCCACCATCAGCTCCACCAGGCGCGGCGCGATGCCGGGGACGACCTCCCCCGTACCGACGGTCTTGCCATCGCGCAGCACCGTGTAGCGGTCGGCCAACCGCTCCACCTCTTCGAGGAAGTGGCTGATGTAGATGATCGAGACGCCACGCTCCACCAGGCGCCGGACGACGTCGAAGAGATGGGCCGCGTCCTTGTGCGAGAGCGAACTCGTCGGCTCGTCCATCACGACGACCCGGGCGTCGCCGACCAGGGCGCGCACGATCTCGACGACCTGGCGCTGACCCGGCCCGAGGTCGCGAACCGG
>JAFDCW010001041.1 GCA_019312705.1 Deltaproteobacteria bacterium | reverse complement strand
CCGACTGCGGCCGGGCCCCCTACGATACCTGCGACGACCCCTTCGACGTCAGCGCTGGCGGGCGGTTCTTCGTGAACAACGAAGGGGCCATGACCGACTACGGGCTCTCCTGCGCGGGCATGCGTACGGACGTGGTGCTCATCCTCACCACCACTGAAGCTCACGATGTCAGCGTTCGCGCGGACGGCTCGGGGGTCACCGCCGTGTCCCTGCGTACGACCTGCGAAGACATGGCGACCGAGGTCGAGTGTGAGAGCGGCTTCCCCGGCGAGGCGCGAATCCGCTCCCTGCCGGCAGGTTCGTACTTCGTCATCGTGAGCGATTCGGGGCGCGGCGAGATCGAGGTCGAGGTCGACCTCGAGCCCCCCACTCCTGCCCCCACCAACGAGACGTGCACCGCCCCCGAAGATTTGACCGGCGGCGGCACCGTGATCGGGTCCTTCCTCGACGTCGCCGACGATTACGAGATGCGCTGCGGCTTCAGCCGGCAAGCGGATCTCGTCTACAGCTTCACCACGACGGAAATCCAGGATGTGCGCGTGACCCTCGTCGGCGCGTCGGGCGATACGATGAACTTCGCCGTGCAGAGTGTCTGCGGCGACGACGCGTCCACTTTGCGCTGCGCCCGGGGGACCCCTGCGGGGTCGGTCGTCCACGAGCTGCCCGCGGGGACCTACTACGTGGTGATCGAGGGGCCATCGTTTCGGGAGGTCGACTTCACCCTCGACGTGGAAATTCTCCCGCCGACGCCGGCCCCCGTGGGCGATGCGTGTGACACGGCGGTGCCCCTCACCATCGGCACGACCGAGCTCGGTACCCTCGCCGATAAAGAAGACGACATCGAGATTTCCTGTGGCTTCTTCTATCGAGATGCGGTCCACAGCTTCGAGATCACCGAACGCCGCGACGTGACCATCAACGTCGATGGCGGAGGTACCTTCATGTACACGTCGGTTCGCACGACCTGCGACGACGATACGACCCAGCTTCGCTGTTCGAGCGGCAACCCCTCCCGGGTGCGCTTGCGCGACCTCGCCCCGGGGACCTACTACGTCATCGTCGAGTCGTTCCGGGGTACCGGGTACAACATCACCGTCGAGACTTCGGCGCCCACGATGGTGACTCCGGTCACCGGGAACGAAGACTGCGGGAGCGCTCAGGTCGTGCCGGAGACCGGGGGGCTCTTCACCGGGACCTCGTTGGGTGCCGTCAACGACTACGAGACGAGCCTCTGCGGGGCATCGGCCCGGGCCCCCGACGTGGCCTTCGAGCTCACCCTCGCGACGACCAAGCGGGTCATCGCCAATACCGATGGTTCCAGCTTCGACACCGTCCTTCACGTTCACGAACCGGTCTGCGCGAGCATGACCGAGCGCTACTGCGACGACGACGGCGGGGACGGATCGTCCAGCTTGATCGACGAGACTCTGACTCCCGGAACCTGGTTCTTCGTGGTGGACGGCTTTGGCACCTCGATCGGCGGGGATTATACGTTCGAGGTGCAGGTTCTCGACCCATGACGGGGGAGCCGTTGCATGTCCGGTAGTTTCACGACGCAATGCCTCTTTCTGATGCTCCTCTCATCCCTCGGGCTTGCATGCACGGCGGGAGGCGACGCTCCAACCCTCCCGGATGCCAGCTTCGACGCGCACTTCGACACGAGCCCCGACGCGAGGTCGGTGGACGGCGGGGGGCCGACGCCTACGGTCGATACCTGCACCGCCTCGACCATCGACTCGACCATCGGCAACGCTTGTGCGGGCGACACCGAATGCGACGACGGGTGTTTCTGCAACGGCATCGAAGGGTGCGTCGGCGGTACCTGTGCCGCGGGCACGGACCCCTGTCCCGATGAAGTCAGCTGCACCGCAGACGTGTGCCTCGAAGAAGTAGATCGATGTTTTCACGACCCCCAGCACGAGATGTGCGCGGACGGCGACGCCTGCAACGGAATCGAGGTCTGCGATCTAGCCGCCGGGTGCCGCGTGGCGTCGCCGCTCTACTGCAACGATGAGAACTCATGCACCGTCGACTCCTGTGATCCCGCGGCGGGCTGTTCCCACGTCCTCCGGG
>JAFDCW010000262.1 GCA_019312705.1 Deltaproteobacteria bacterium | reverse complement strand
CACCGATCGACAATACGAGAATATTCAGCTCGACCATCGCCTCGGTAGCGGGTGATACGTTTCTCTACATGGTGACCTGCGATGGGGTGAATCCCGTTCGCGTATTTCGCACGCCCCTTTGACCCCTGGCCAGGGCGCTTCAGCGGGACGACACGGACAGCGGGAAACGGATCGCCACGGGCTGGCTTTGACGCGGAAACCGCGTGCCGGTCGTAACGGCGGTGATGCAACGTCCCAGGGCGGTGCCGTTCAGGCTCGATGGATGCAGCTGCACGTCGCTGACGCGGCCGTTCGTGGCGATTTCGACATCTACGTTCATACGCGGGACAGCCCCGGCGCCCGCCGCATGGGAATTGAAGCAGCGCGCGAAACGCGTATTGCGACGTGCGAAGACGCGAGAGAGGTCTCGGGAGTTGGGCTCCCCGTCTGGGCGCCGGTCTCCCATCGAAGGCCGCCCGACCTCCGGAGAAGTCGCTTCCGTCGGGGCGGTATCGATGGGCCCGGAGTCGGAGTTGTCGGAGTTGTCGGACGCTGCGGACGCGTCGGCGATCGCGGCGCCGGGGTCAGATGCATCATCCTGTTCGTCCATGACGACATCGCCGCGAACGAGGACCACGGGCGCGTCGGGGCGCGGTCCTCGGGGCTGGCTCGAGATGACCACCCAAGCGATGATCGCTGCTCCGCCCAGGGATCCGAGCAGCACGAGGGCAGGGATGAGCCTACCTCGCCGCCGGGACGGCGCGGGCGTTGGGATGCTGGCCGTCATGGTCTCTGCGGCACGCCGCGTGTCGAGAAGCGCGGCGGGCCTCACGGTTGCCCGGTCCTCCGCGCGCTCGCGCTGCTTTCTGGCGACGCTCACGCTTTCCAGAGGACGGGGTTGGGCGCCGCGCACGGGTCCGCCGTCGCGCCAGGCCGCCTCGAGTTTCGCCAGCGGCTTCACTCTCACTCGGTACACCATCTCTGGGTCCAAGAAGTCCTTCGACGCGACCTTGGCCATGAGCGCCGCTGCATCCCGCTCGGACGTCGGGAGCTCCGCCCTCAGCGCTTCGGCGAATGCAGAGACATCGTGAAAGCGAGCGGCGCGGAGGGTCGGGTCCTTCGTGAGCGCGGCGATGACCAAGTTGGCGATCTCCGTCGGAACCCCCAACTCCGGGCGGTCCAGGCGGACTGGGTCGTTTTTCAGGACGCGACGCATCGTCTCCTGGGGATCGGGACCCCTGAACTCGTTCTTGCCGCCCAGAGCCTCGTGCAGCACCAAGGCCGCGGCATAGAGGTCGCTCATGCGACTCGGTGGTTTCGCGAGGAGAAGCTCGGGCGCGAGGTAAGGGAATTTGCCCTTCACCGTGGGCCCTTCGAGGCCCGTGGCGGTGACCTCGGTGCCGATTCGAGCAATTCCGAAGTCAGCGAGTTTGGCGCGGCCCTCGACGTCGATGAGCACGTTGTCCGGTGCGATGTCCCGATGGATGATGTTCAGGGGCTGACCTTCGTGGTCGACGCGCTCATGGGCGTAGTGGAGGGCGTCGAGCACCTGAATGATGATGAGGCAGGCCACCTCCACGGGCAGCCTTCGCCCCTTCGCCCGGAGGAATTTCAACCAGTGGCGCAGGGAGTAGCCGTGCACGTAGTCGAGGACCAACATGTACCCATCGTCATCTCGCGCAAACTCGACGACGCCGACGATGCCTGGATGCCTGAGGTCCGAGAGGATCTTCGCCTCGCGCACGAATCTCCGTTCTTCCTCGTCATCGATCCAGCCGTCTGAGGAACGGAATCGCTTCACGGCAACGGGGCGCACGAAGCCGGCGGCGCCTTCACTGCGGGCGAGGAAGACCTGGGCTTGCCCCCCGGAACCGATGCGTTCGACGATGCGATAGCGCCCCAACAGGAGCTCGCCGCTCCCATCAAACGCGCGGGTCATCGCCTCGCCCGCCTGATGTAGTAGTGCTCGCCTATCGAGGAATGGCTGATGCGCACGGTGAGTGCGTCGTGATCAGCCGGGACGAGCACCATTTCGTCAAAGCGGAATCGCCCGTTGAGGCTCAGGGTTCTGCCGTGGGCGGTGACCGTGGATCTGCGCACGGCGCCGCCCTGGACGCGAACGCGATCGCCCGGTGCGAAGGTGCCATTGTCCGGTTCCGCGATAAACGCCGAACTCGAAGCGGAGTCGAAGGCGACCCGCAAAACCGAATCGCGGGAACGACGTCCGCCGTCTGCTTCGAAACGATATCGGAAGTTGCCGTGGCCGATATCGCCAGAGCTGAACGTCTGCGTTGGCCGCGGGCCGTGGCGCGTCATGGTGCGATTGCGTGGACCGTTCACGGTGAGAGTATACGACGATGCCCGGGGCGCGTCGGGCCATTGAAACGTCAGCTCGGGAAGCAAGGTCTGGTAGCGTACGGTGTAGCGTCGGCCATCGGCGTCCACCGTAGACGTCGGGGGCGTCGTCGGCAGCGGTGAGGTAGCCGAGTCATTTATCACCCGGAGACTGCCGGATGCTACGGCCTCACCGACCTCTCCCCCGTCGAGGCACCGGACGCGATACGGGTGGTTCCCGGTCCGGAGGAGGATGGTCGCGTGGCCCAGGCCCCGCGCGAGCCCCGTCAGCTCGCCCGACTCGCCGACCTCGACCACCGCCTCGGCGCACGACGTCTCGCCAAACACGATGTCGACCGCGGTCGGCGGAGATGGGTCATGAATCGTGGCACTCCCGCCGGCGGTGATGGCGAGGGCGCTTCGGGCAGGCCCGGAGTCGAGCCGAGCCGCCCCCTCGTCGGAGAGGTAGCCCCGGAGGCCGAGTTGCACTGTTTGGCTCCCGGCTTCACCGACGATCTCGGCGGTGCCGCGGGTCGCGCGAATCACAGCCTTCCCGTCGCCGTCGACGTGCAGCGTCGCTCGCGCTCCCGCCCCAATGACGACGTGGCCTCCCGGGACGCCGATTTGGATTGGCTGAGCGCCCGCCTCTGCCGTGGTCGTCCCTCGGTTGAGCACGAGGACCGACCCGTCTCGACCGAGCACCGCCGACGACCACGCTCCGAGCTCGGTCCGCGCATCGTTCGAGGTTAGCACCGCGGAGGAACGGCGGCCGATGCGCAACTCGCTCCCGCTGGACAGTTGCCGTTGTCCCGCGGGCGAGCGCCGGAGCCGACCTTCCGCGCCCTCCCGCACGTCTGCGTGCCGGCCCCTGATGGTCACCGAGTAAGTTGTCGGAACCAGTGGCGCGGTGATGGGGGGATCGTCGTCCGTATTCTCCGGTGGCAGCTCGGGAGGCGTTTCAGGTTCATCCGCTGAGCCCATGCTAGCCAAGATCTGCCCCTCTCCGACCGACACGAGGACGCCGGCCCCTTCGGAGAGGGCGATTTCCTCACCGCCGCGCGTATGGAGAACGCCCGCGCCGACGCGGACCACGAAACGTCTGCCCTCGTCGCCTGTGCGAATCTCGAGAACGCTGCCCGCGATTAGGGTGGCGCGCCCCTCTCCGGTGACGACCTCGAACCCTCCCGGCCCGGCGGTCAGGTCGAGTTCGCCCGACTCGAACTCGACCATTGGGCGGTCGCCCTCTTGCTCGAGGAAACGCACGAGCGAGTCGCCTGCCATCCGGAGCGTGCCTCCGGCCACGAGGCTCACCCGCGCCTCGGATGCATCACCGGTCCGCACTCCGTCTCCGATCGAGAACCTCGCGCCGATCTCCGCGGCGCTCCACTCCCCGACCGCACCGGCGTAGTCGCGCTCTACGACCCGATTGCTGGTGGTGAGCTCCGCAATGTGGTCGCCGTCGCAGCTGCAAGAGCCCAGGCTGACCACGAGCGCCACCAGAGCGAGTTCCACGACGACGAAGCGCGCACGCGTCACGGGTTGCGGCCCCGGGGTCGCATGTCGATGTTGAGAACGGTGACGCCGTCTTCCTCGATGAACACCGGCCGCCGCTGCAGTCGGTAGCCCTCGGCCTCCACGGTTATCTGGTAGCGGCCCGGCGGGACCTGCCCGCGGTACTGTCCCGACGCGTCCGTCTCGATGGCGATGCCGTGAGGCTCGAGGCGCGCGGTCGCAGCAAGGGGCGCGTTTTGGTATGTACGCACCCGGAGCCGAAGCTCTCCGGCCGGGAGTGCACGCTCGAGGGCGACCGACACGGCTTCGGCCGCATCTTCCGCCAGCGGTGACGACCAGGCGTCGAATCCCTCGGCTTCAACGAAGAGGGTTCCGCGCCCCGGCGGGACCGGTTCGAGCGAAAAGCCACCGTCCGGACCGCTCTCGGTCTCTGTCCGCGACCCATCCACCTCGACCCACACGTGGGCGCCCACGATCGGTTCATCATTTGGAGCGACGATACGTCCCTCGACGACGCGCACGTCCTCTACGGGTGGTGGTGGTGGTGGTGGCGGCGGTGGCGCTGGCTCGGTTGCGAACGAGAACGCGTAAGAGACGCCGAGCATGACCGAGACCCGCGGCTCCACCCGGAAGAGCCGCTGACCTGCGCCGGCGGGCGGCCTGTCGTTCAGCAACGTCTCCACCGTGAGGCGCGCGAAGAGCGCGTCGGTGAGCAAGAAGCGGCCGCCGACCGCCAGGCGCATCGGAGATTTCTCGGGAGATGGTGCTTCATCTCCGACCCACGGATCCCAGGTCCACTCGCCGAAGAGTTCCACCCCATCCAGCCGCACCCCGGCCGCGACACCGAGGAGGACGGCGGGGTCTTGGCTCACCCCGAGAGACAACCAGTCGGCGTCGCTCAGGAGGTGGGCGAGGGGGGCGGTATTGGCGCTTCGATCGATGTGAAATCCGGCCAGCAGGCCGACGAAGAGAGGGCTGTGCTCGGGACTCCACCGGGCCAGGCCCCGGAGGGCGACGCTGAGTCCGTCCAACGACGTCGAGGCGCTGTCGGAACCGGGAAGCCAGAGCTCCGCTTCGAGGCCGAGGGCGAGATCGCCGAGGGAGAAGGCCCCGCGGGTCGTCAGCCGCGGCTCGACCACCGTGGAGGTATCTGCATCGTTGGGAGCTGATCCCGAGTGGTTGTCGTGACGAATCTCGAGCGAAAGCGCAATCGCGAGCCACTCGACCGGCACGACGGCGGCCGCGACATCGCCGGTGAACCGATGATGAACATCATCGCTGCCCAGTACGCTCTCGGTGTAGCCGTAGCCCGCGCCGAGGCTGCCCCGCACCGAAGGCTCGAGAGTCTCGGGTGCTCCAACCCGATGGGCCGCGGGCAGTGCCCGAGGCCCGTCGCCAATGGGCTGCGCCATCGCAATGCACGGAAGCGCCGCCCAAATCGCCATGAGCAATGAAAGCCCGCCTAGTTTACGTCCGTTCACTCGGTGCCCTGAGCGAGAGGATACCCTCCTCGGGGGCAAACGTCCTGTGCGAACGTCGCCGTCGTCTGCGCGTCTATGTCTATGTAATTACGCGCATCCGGGGCGCATCGCACCGTGCTCGCGGGTCGTGCCCTGAGGCGGCCCCCCGAGTCAGCCGGCTAGTCCTCTATTTCCCCCCGTTTCGCCGCCGTGGCCCCTTGGGCTTTCGGCGCCTCGGGCGGCGGGCTTGCTTGCGCCGCGTCTCGGCAGCTTCGATGAAGGCATCCTGGCACGATACCGCCCGCGAGCCCTTCTTGGGCTTGCGCTGGACGTAGGTCCCGTCGCTCTGCATGTCCCAGACACTGCGCTGGTCGGCCAGCTGCGTCTCGAGGATGTAGCGCAGCCCCGACTGGAGGTCTGGGGCCTCGACGGGGACGACGGACTCGACGCGGCTCTCGAGGTTGCGCTTCATCAGGTCTGCCGAGCCGATGTAGTACTCCTCGTCGCCGCCGTTCTCGAAGTAGTAGATGCGCGTGTGTTCGAGGAAGCGGCCGACGATGCTGATCACCCGGATGGTGTCGCTCAGCCCGGGGATGCCCGGCCGCAGACGGCAGGTGTCCCGGACGATGAGGTCGATGCTCACCCCGGCCCGGCCGGCCCGGTAGAGCGCCCGGACGATGTCTTGGTCTTCGAGGGCGTTCATCTTCAAGATGATCCTCGCTCGCTTCGTGTGCCTCGCCGCCTCGGCTTCGCGCCCGATCTTCGCGAGCAGCGCGGGCTTCAGGACCTTGGGCGCGGGGAGCAGCTTTCGATACTTGCGACCGGGCTTGTAGCCCGTCGTGAGGTAGTTGAAGAGCTCGGTCAGGTCGTGGCCGATGTCGTCGTCGCACGTGAAGAGCCCGAGGTCGCCGTAGAGACGCGCGGTGCCCGAGTGGTAGTTGCCCGTGCCGAAGTGCGCGTAGCGCCGTAACCCGTTGTAGTCCTGCCGGACCACCAGCACGACCTTGGCGTGGGTCTTCAGCCCGACCACCCCATAGGTCACGTGGATGCCGGCCGACTCGAGGCCCGCAGTCAGCAGGTGGGCGATGATCTTCGAGTCTGAAGACGTCCGGTAAAGGGTGGTCTTGATCGCCCGGACCTTCGGGTCCTGGCTCGCGATGCGCAGGAAGCGCTCGACGCTCGTGGCGAACGACTCATAGGGGTGGTGGACCAGGAGTGAGCCCGCGTCCCGGATGACGTGAAACATGTTCCGGTCCGGCGAAAGCGCCGGGTGATCCACCGGGTGGTGGGCCGGGTCCTGGAGGTCCGGTCGATCGAGGAAGGCGATTTCCGTCAGGTCACGCATGCCGAGCATGCCCTCGATTTCGACCACGTCCTGGTGTTCGTCGAGGCCCAGCTCGGCCGCGAGCATGCCCCACTGGTGGGAGGCCATGCCCTTGTTGACCTTGAGGCCGACGACCGGAGCGAACTTCCGGTCACGGAGCTCGGTCTCGATGAGAGAGAGCAGGTCGTCCGCCTGCTCCTCGTCGCGCTCGACGTCAGCGTTTCGCGTCACCCGGAACAAACCGAACTCGACGACATGCATGCCCGGGAAAAGCAGGTCG